>NZ_VTOZ01000020.1:0-58002 GCF_008271345.1 Pseudoselenomonas caprae | reverse complement strand
TACGTACTTCCTAGAACGATTCGATGTATTGGCGTGCCGCCGGCCTGCCCGGCACATGTATCTAAGTACGTACTAAAGCAACCGCGCGGGTCATTTAGCGGGAGCGGAGAAAAAGTGCACCCGCCCCCACCCAAGCTGAGCTGTAACGAGTTTATTTTAACCACGCACGGACAGTCAAACTGCAATTTTATGCTTTAAATCTTGCCTGTACCTGCCGCAGTCTCACAATCAATAGTACTGCCCCGGCAAGGATACCTCCAATCAGTCCCAGCCAATAACCATAAGGACCCCAGGACGTATAGTTGGCCAGCCCCCAGCCCAGCGGCAGGCCGATAACCCAAAAGGAGAGCACCGCAAGCAAAAACGTCACATGCACATCCTTATAGCCGCGCAAGGCCCCCTGCAGCGGTGCATTGATACTGTCTGAAACCTGCATGAATACCGCATAGACAAGGAAGCCAGCCAGGATGGGCTGCACCTCGGCACTCGATGTGTAAAGCGATGCAATTTCGCTTTTGAACTGTGTCAGGATAAGGGCCAGCGTCCCGACAAAAAGCATTGTCAGCACGCGGCTCAGGCGGATATACTGCTGTGCATCTGCGTAGCGCTTAGCCCCGACCTCATAGCCAACGAGAATCGTCAGCGTCATGCTGACTGCCAGCGGAATCATGTAGACGATAGTCGTGAAATTCATTGCTGCCTGATGAGCGGCAACGATGACCGTGCCATAGGCCGTCATAAATAGGCCCACCGCACCAAAGATGCTCTGCTCACAGAACATGGTGCTGCCAATCGGTATGCCCACACCGAGCTGCTTGCGCCACTCGGCAAAGTCCGGCCGTGGCAATGAACGGAAGACATGATAGCTTTGGAAGGGCTCGCAGTGCGTGACCGCCAGGACATTCAGCAGCAGGTTCAGCGTAAAGGCAATAGCGGAGCCGACGCCCGCGCCAATGCCACCAAAGGCTGGCAGACCAAAATGACCGTACATGAATACATAGTTGAGCGCGATATTCACGGGCACTGTCGTCATCGTGATAAGCATCGTAAGCCGCGTGCGCCCATGGGCATCGATGAAGTTGCGCAACACCGCCGCCAGGAAAATCGGTACAATGCCTGCCGATACCGCCATCAGATAATGCTGCGTGATGTATTCCACCCGCGGCTCCAACGCCAGCAGCGGCAAGATATACGGCACCAAGAGCCAGCCTGCGCCAATAAATAACACCGCAAGTGTCAGTGCCCAATAAAACCCCTGTTTTACGATAAAGCCAATCTTCTCCCGCTTGCCCGCTCCATAGAGCTGCGAAATGGTCGGCGTCAATCCCGAAATGATTCCGAGAAACGCTCCGAAAAATGGCAGGAACAGATTGACGCCCACAGCAACACCTGCCAAATCCTGCTGGCTGATGTGCCCAGCCATGACCGTATTGAAAAACCCAGTTGCCATAAGCGACAGCTGGGTGATGAAGATTGGCAGCAGCACGGCAAAGAACTGCCGTGCTTTTTGTTTATAGCCAATAGTCTTTTTCATTAATTCTCATCCTTATGCAGGCAGCAATTCTTGTACTTCTTGCCACTGCCACAAGGACATGGCTCATTGCGCCCGACCTTGCGGCGGCGGACCTCCTCGAAGGGGATGATCTTGCCCTGTCCGGCAGCTGCCATGAGCTGTTCCGGCGTATGGCCCTTGAGCGGCCAGAGATGCGTCGAATTGTTATAGGCGATCAAGAGCGGCACGATGGCTTCGGCCTTGCGGTCATCCTTCATGAATCCCAGCTCCGTCAGATAGTCCACAGCTTCTTCCATATTGCCGCCGTTCTGCAGCAGGATGAGGATCTCGCCGACAATATCGGCCGCCTTGAGCACATCACAGCCATGCTCGCGCATGAAGAACTGCGCCAGATCCTTATACGCGATGGTCGCATCGATATAGCTTTCCGTACCAGCATCATAGACCTGGCTGTAGCTCAGCGTGGCAAACGGCAGGCTGCCATGCTTGCGCTGCTCGTCTTCGAGCTTGTTCTCATCGATCAGCGTGTAGTATTTGGCGCCCTGCGGCAGTGCCACGAGCGTATTCTGCCAGCACGAAGCATTGAGCATGACACCGACAAAGTCCATGAACGACAGCTGCTCGCACTGTGCCTCCTCCAGATACGCCGAAACCTGGGCATAGAGCTGGTCGTAGTTCAGATAGCCATAGTAGAACAAGCAGCCCGAAGCCAGACGCGTGACTTCTGTATTGAGTTCAGCCAGGCTGCGGAACGCCCCCGAATCAATCTTCTTGAATTCAGCCTGCACTTCTTTCGGCATGTACCAAGCCAGTTTGTCCTCCTGTTTACCGCAGGAAACAAGCCCCAGCCCGCGCAGATAATCCAGCCGCACATCGTCCGCATTGAATTCCGTCGTCATGCCGTCATGCGCGATAAGATGCTGGAAACATTCATACTCCTCCTCCAGGATCGAGGGGAACCAGCGCTGGGCAAAATTCAGGATCTCACCTGAAAGCCGCTCGGCAAGCTCCGCTTTCTTCAGCGAACTCACGCCCGTCACGTTGAGATTGTAGCGGATGTCGTCCAGCTCTGCCTTCGTCATAGCTTCGAGCATCGGCAAAAGCTCCAGCTTGGCCGGCAGCTTGTGGCGGAACAGAGCCTTGCGGCGCTCTTCCATATCCGCCTTCACCATTTCTTCCAGCGTCTCGTTATTCTGCTCGATTTCCGTTTTCTCTTCCATTATATAAAGTCAAATCCTCTCTTTCCCTACTGTCAACCAATGAATATCCGCTGCATTCTCAGCCGAAAAAGTCCGCAATGCCATCGGCGATTCCCTGCGCTGCCTTCTTGATGCCCTCTTCACTGTTCATCAGCTGCTCTTCGCTCTTGTTAGAGATGAAGGCCACCTCAACGAGTGTTGCCGGCATGTCCGTATGCTTCACGACATAGAAATTGCAGCTCTGCGTGCCACGGCTCTGGGTACCGATCTGATCGATGACCCCCGACCGGATCTTATCGGCCAGCTCACGGGAACGCTTCGAACCCAGCGAGTAATAATACCCCGTTGTTCCCTTGGCAGCACCATTCGAGAACGAGTCCATATGGATGGACACGAAGATATCCGAGCCGTTCTTGTTCGGTATATCGCAGCGCGCCTGCAGCTCCTCGATATCCGTAGCCTTAGAGCCTTTCGGTGATACTTCCGTATCGCGGTCACGCGTCATATAGACCGTTGCCCCCTCCGCTACGAGCAGCCGCTTGAGCTCCTGGGCCACGCGCAGGGTCACGCTCTTCTCCATGACCCCCGTCGGGCCGATAGCCCCCGAGTCACTGCCACCATGGCCAGGATCGATGGTGATCTTGCGTCCCTTGAGCCCCGTGATGCCCGCCAGTTCATCGTCTTTGTCCTCAGCCGGCTCTTCCGGGGCTTTCTCCTCTTCCTTCGGCTGCGGTGCCGGTTTCACTTCAGGAGCAGGCTTGGCCGGCTGTTCCGCTGGCTGCGGTTTCGGCTTCGTCGTTTCCGGCAGGTCGATCTTCGCCTGCGAGGAATCCGGGCTCAGATTGCCAAAATCCATGACCACCCGTCCGGGCACTGTCCCCCCCTTGAGGGTGAACACCTTGTAATTGTTCTTCCCCACCTTGGTCTCGACTACGATGCGTACCGTCTGCTTATCGAACTGGGCCAAGCGTACCTTGCCGACAAAGCGGCTGCCGATGCTGTTATCCTTCTTTACCTTCGGCGAAAGCCAGGCCTTGGGGATATCCACCACCACGCGATCCGGATTGGAAAGGACCATCTTCTTGACACTGACGGCTTTGTCCGCATCGACCACGATGCGCGTCCGGTCCGAATCGGTGCTGACCCGCACGGCCTTTACCTCAGCCAGCCCATTCACCCGCTGGCCAAAATCCGAATCGGCCGCCGCAGCCGGCAGCGCAAATACCATCATATATAATGCAATAAAACACAAACGAATAAGCATTCGTCTCATATCCATAGGCTCCTCCCATCCAGGCACATATACTTCATTATCGTATTTCTCTTGACAAAAATCAAGAAACTTATGTACGAAAAACAGCAGACTGCCAGTATCTACCTATCTATCGTACTACGGCTTGGCAAGAGAATCCTAAGACTTGCGTGGCGATTGGATTAGAAATTCCATAAAAAAAGAACTGCGGTCCCCCACAGTTCTCTGACGATTGCTGCCCAATCAAAGCATATTCTGCAGAAATGCCTGCGTGCGCTCCTCGCGCGGCTGGCTGAAAAAGGTTTCTGGCTCGCCCTGCTCGACGATATTGCCATCAGCCATGAAAATGACCTGACTGGCAGCCTCACGGGCAAAGGCCATCTCATGGGTGACGACTACCATCGTCATATGCTCCTCTGCCAGTTCACGCATCGTCTTGAGCACCTCACCGGTAAGCTCCGGGTCGAGAGCCGAAGTCGGCTCATCAAACAGCATGATATCCGGCTTCATGCAGAGCGCACGCGCAATGGCCACACGCTGCTGCTGACCGCCCGACAGCTGCGATGGATAGTAATCAGCCCGGTCCGACAGGCCGACCTTGGCCAGCAGCTGGCGGGCATACGGCTCAACCTCCTCACGCTTGAGGCCCTTGACCTGCATCGGCGCCTCAAGGAGATTCTCCATGACCGTCATATGCGGGAACAGATTAAACTGCTGGAACACCATGCCCGTGCTCGCCAGCAGCTGACGCTCTTTCTTCGTCTCCACATACTCGGCTTTGCCATCGCCATCAGTGACGGCGAGGAACTCGCCCTTGATCTCGATCGAGCCGCTGTCAATCGTCTCGAGCTTGTTGATGCAGCGCAAAAGCGTGCTCTTGCCTGAGCCAGACGGGCCAATGATGGCAAGCACTTCGCCGCGGCGTACTTCAATGTCGATGCCCTTGAGCACTTCATTATCGCCAAAGGCCTTATGGATGTCATGCATGCGCAGCATGACTTCCTGCTTATCTGTCATATTTGCCATAATATGCCTCCAGTCTCTTGAAGCCCCAAGTCAGAACAAACGTCATCGCCAGATAGAAAACCGCTGCGATCAAGAACGGCGTCATATCGAACTCACGCTGCACGATCGTGCGCGCTACGCGCAGCAGATCATTCATGGCCAGGATATACACCAGCGACGTATCCTTGACGAGATTGATGGTCTCGTTGCTGACCGGCGGCAATACCATGCGGAAAACCTGTGGCAGGATGATGCGCCGCATCGTCTGCGGATAGCTCATGCCCAGCGTGCGGGCTGCCTCATACTGCCCCTTCGGCACCGACTGGATGCCCGCACGGAAGATCTCAGCAAAGTACGCGGCATAGTTGAGGGTGAATGCCAGGAGTGCCGCCGCGATATCCGGCAGGCGTACGCCGACCATCGGCAGGGCGAAATAGACAAACAGCAGCTGCAGCATCAAAGGCGTGCCGCGCATGATCCAGATGTAGAATTCGATGAAACGGCTGAGCAGCCTGAGGCTTGAGAGCCGTCCCAAAGCCGCCAGCATACCGAGCGGCAAGGCAATGATCAATGTGATGAAGAAAATTTCCAGCGTAATCTCTGAACCTTCGAGCATGAGCAGGAAAGTATCGAACAGCTTATCCATGCAAGCGTCTCCTTTAGTGTAGCAAAGTGTTAATACGCTATATTATACACGAAAGCTGTCACCCTGTAAAGCAAAGAGACAGGCCGAAGGGCCTGCCTCAAAACTGTTCCTGTTTATTTTTTCGTGATGTCCTTGCCGAACCATTTCTCGGAGATCTTGGCCATCGTACCATCGGCCTTCATCTCGTCGAGAACCTTCTGTACTTCGTCACGCAGCTGCTGGTTATCCTTGGCGAAGCCGATGCCGAACGTGCTGATCTCACCGACCGGCGAATCGATAGCCTCAAGGCTGTCAGCATGCTTGCTCATATAATAGCGGCCCGTGATCTCGTCTCCGACCACAGCATCGATGCGACCATTTTCCAGATCCATGAAGGCCGAGACATAGTCGGAATACTTCTTGACCTCTTTGACATTCTTCTTGAAGAAATCCGATTTATCCATATACTCTTCCGCCGTGCCCGCACTCTGCGTGCCTACGACCTTGCCAGCCAAGCTCTTCTCATCCGTGATGCCCGTCGTGCCCTTCTTGACGAAGATGATCTGGCGGTTATCCATATACGGATCCGAGAACAGCATGTTCTCCTTGCGCTTCTCCGTGATGTCGAGACCGTTCCAGAGGACATCGACACGACCGCTCTTGAGCTCAGCCTCCTTGCTCGACCAGTCGATCGCCTTGAACTCGACCTCGCGGCCCAGGCGTTTCGTCGCCTCTTTGGCCAGGTCGATATCAAAACCGACGATCTCATTGTTCTCATCCTTGAAGCCCATCGGCGGGAAGTTGTCATCAAGGCCGACAACGATTTTCTTGCCCGCGGAGGACGAGCCGCCGGCATCTTTGGCATTATTGCTGCCGCAGCCGCTGACAAATGCCGCCGTCATCACAGCGGTCATCCCGATTGCTAAGAGTTTCTTCCATTTCATATGCAAACGCCCCTTTTCACTTCTTTATCTCATTAAAGGATTAACATGATGCTATTATACTGTAAACCTGTAAAGGCTGTCAAGCATTTTTTCCTTCTGGTACTTTATTTCGCTTTATTTCCTTTTTTTGCAGGTATTTTCCCCAACAGTGCGAATTATATATATTAGATTCGTATTTCCGAACTACAAGGAGGAGATTACTTTGCGAGCCGTTTCCGTAGAGGATTTAAAAACTGGCATGATCTTAGCCCGCACCATCGTCAATCCCGACATGGTTGTGGTCTTGTCTGAAAATACATTGCTGACCAAGGCCCATATCACGCGCCTGACTTTCCTGAATATTCCTGTCGTCTATATTAAGGACGAATACGAACTCAGTCAAAACTATCAGGCCGTATCCACGATTTTCAACCGTGGCAACGCCTTCATCAAAGACTATGACAGCGTAGTCCAGGAAGCGCGCTCCATCTTCAGCAACGTAAACAACACCGGTACGATTCCGGTGCAGAAAACCGAAGACATGGTGCAGACGCGCATTGCACCGATGGCTGCCAACAGTGGTGCCATCGACTATCTGTATGAGCTCAACCATCTGGCCAGCGATATATACAACCACTCGCTGCGCGTTTCCATTCTCGCCGGCGTCATCGCCAAATGGATGCACTTCGACCGCGAAAAACGCAAAGATATCATGCTTGCCGGCTTCCTGCACGACATCGGCAAGACAAAGTTCCCGCAGCGCTTGCTCGACAAGAACATCAACACCTTGAAAGGCGAAGATTATGAAGCCTATATCCAGCATACCGTCGATGGTCATCATATCCTGAACACAGAGCCGTCGCTTTCCGAAGGGGTAAAACTCGCTGCCATGCAGCATCACGAGCGCATGGACGGCACGGGATTCCCGTTCAATTGCATGGGTGCCGATATCCACGAATACGCGCGCATCATCGCAATTGCTGATATTTATGACAATATCACCACCGAGCGCGAAGGCTATGTCAAGCAGACGCCATTTACGGCCATTGCCTACCTGACCGAGAACATGTTCACTTCGCTCGACCCGACGGTCTGCGTCCCTGTGCTCACGCATATCAAAGATGCCTTCCTCGGTTCGCGCGTCACGCTCAACAACGGCGAAAAAGGAACCATTGCGGCTTACCCGAACGACTTCGCCGCTCACCCGGTAGTAAGCATCTCGCCCGATGAGATCATAAACCTCAACGAACATCCAGAGCTTACAATTACCGAATACAATCCCAAATAACGGATAAATATATGAAAAGCAACGCCCCCATGAGTTAAAGGATTTTCTCCAACTCATGGGGGCGTTGTTTGCTAAATTGCAGTTTATCTGTCCGTACGTGGTTAAAACAAACTCGGTACAGCTCAGCTTGGGTGGGGGCGGGTGCACTTTTTCTCCGCTCCCGCTAAATGACCCGCGCGGCTGCTTTAGTACGTACTTAGATACATGTGCCGGGCAGGCCAGCGGCACGCCAATACATCGAATCGTTCTAGGAAGTACGTGCTGCGGGCCATCCCTCACTGCGTTCGGGCAAATCGCTCCCGCTGCGAAGAAAGTGTCCCCGCCCCCGCCCTCTGCTACGTTTGGATAAGCCTGCTTTGTTCCGGCATTAGGCTACGAATTACAGCGATATGCTTGTTACGAGAGAAACGGTTCGTACAAACCTGCTCATACGGATGATAGGGGCGAACGGGGTAGTGCTTCTTTCTGTCTGGAGCGACTGTCCTAGGCACAGAATGATACGTACTAACGTATTAGCAGGTTGAAGATTCATTCGGGCTATTGCTGAAACGAAGCCGCCGGGCAGGGGAATACCATAAGCGTAACATTGATGGTTTGCGTGAAGAAAATATTTTTTGCCTACACATTCCGTTGAAAAATTCACACCGTTCAAGCGTAGCGCGTTTGGGAACTTTTTCAATGCTTAGTTAAAGGCAAAAAATATTTTTAGCAAAGCATCTAAGTGAAGCGTTGGTACTCCCCTGCCCGGCGGCGCGGCTTTCCTCGAATAAAAACACGGTAATTTACAAACTGCAATTTACTCATACCGTAGTGCTTCAATCGGGTCGAGTTTCGCAGCTTTGCGGGCCGGATAAATGCCAAAGAACAGTCCGATGCCCACGGAAAAGACGAACGAAACGACAATCGGCAGCATCGTGATGACCGTCGTGAATGCGCCGATCTTGGCAATGAGCTGCGACACGGCGCAGCCGACGATGATGCCGATGATGCCGCCGATGATACCAATAACCATCGACTCGATCAAGAACTGCGTCATTATGTTCATGAACGTCGCGCCCAAGGCCTTGCGGATGCCGATCTCGCGCGTGCGCTCCGTGACCGACACCATCATGATATTCATGATGCCGATACCGCCAACCAGCAGCGAAATGCCGGCAATCGCACCCAAAAGCATCGTCAGCATCGCTGTTGACTGGCTCATCGTCTCCATCAGGCTCGTGAGATTGCGGACGTTGAAGTCATCCTCCTTGCCGCCGAGGATATGATGGCGCATCCGCAACAGGGTCTCTACCTCGGACTGGACCTGATCCATCTTGTTGGGGTCAGCGACCTGGATATTGATGGACTGGACATAGGTGATGCCAAGCATACGCTCCTGCGCTGTCGTTATCGGCACATAGACCATATCATCCTGATCCTGTCCCATCGATGACTGGCCCTTGGATTCGAGCAGGCCGATGACTTTGTACGGCTGGTTGTTGATACGGATATTCTTGCCGACCGGATTATCCTTGGCAAACAGATTTGCTGCCACCGTTGTGCCGATAACCGCTACGCGCGAACGCTTATTCATATCATTGGCCGAAATGAACGAACCATTGCTGACTGACAGCGAACGGATGGACATGAACTCCGGTGTCACACCCTGCACCGAGGTTTTCCAGTTGTTATTGCCATAGACAATCAGATATGACCCCGACACCGACGGAGAGACGTATTCGATATTCTTGATCTTGTTCTTGATAGCCTCCGCATCATCGTATTTGAGCGTCTGCATCGAGCCAGCCGCGCCGCGTACACCGCCGCGGTTCGATGACCCCGGCGAGACGATCAACATGTTGGAGCCGAGGCTCGCAATGGAATTCGTGACATTGCTGCGCACGCCCATGCCGACCGATACCAGCGCGATGACGGCCGCAACACCGATGATGATACCGAGCATCGTCAGCAGGCTGCGCATCTTGTTCGCATAGAGAGAGGTCAGCGCCATCTGGAAGCTTTCACTAAACAACATCCATAACCACTCCCTTCCCTTCATCGCGCGTAATCTTGCCGTCGCGCACGAGCAGCTGGCGGCTTGCGCAAGCAGCAATCTCCGGCTCATGCGTGACGAGGATTATCGTGCGCCCTTTCTCATGCATAGTCTCAAAGATTTCCATGATTTCCTTCGTCGACTTCGTATCAAGGTTGCCTGTTGGCTCGTCAGCCATGATGATATGCGGATCATTTACCAGTGCGCGAGCAATTGCCACGCGCTGCCGCTGGCCGCCCGAAAGCTCATTGGGCTGATGGTCCGCACGGTCGCCAAGACCGACGGCTTCCAGATAATGCATCGCGCGCTCCAGCCGTTCCCTGCGTCCTACGCCCGCATAGACAAGCGGCAGAGCCACATTCTCGAGTGCCGAGATGCGCGATAGCAGATTGAAGTTCTGGAACACAAAGCCGATTTTCCGATTCCGTGTGATAGCCAGCTTATCATCGCTAAGGCCAGCTACCTCCTCGCCATCGAGCTTATAGGACCCTTCCGACGGCCGGTCAAGGCAGCCCAGGATATTCATGAGTGTCGACTTGCCCGAGCCTGACGGCCCCATCAATGCGGCAAACTCCCCTTGATAGATATTGGTCGTGATACCATCAAGCGCGGCGAGTTCCTCGCCGCCGATATGATAGATTTTCCGGATACCGGAAAGCTGTATGGTCGGATAACGATTTTCCTTTTTTTCCATCGGATTTCCTGCTTTCCCTCTCATTACATTGGCGGCGGGCCGCCTCTGCTTTTCTTACTGCTCGTTGTCATTGTTGCTGCTTTAGCGGTATAGGTGCTCACGACCTGCTCCCCCTCGGACAGCCCTGCAAGGATTTCCACATACTCATCGCTGTAAATGCCCGTTTCGACATAGCGGTTCTCCTGCGTGCCATCGGGATTCTTGACAATGACATAGGAACCATTCGCATCGGTCTTGAGTGTCGAGATGGGTACCGCCAGCGCCCCTGCCTTCTCAGCCGTATTGATTTCTACGCGCGCCGTCATTGCCGGCAGCAGTTCATTGCCGGGATCATCGACATCCAATGTCACATAGTAGTAAATGACGCTGGAGGACGAAGTGCTCGACGAACTACTTGAGGAAGAAGACGTGTCCCAGCTATTGCCCGTATCCGTCTGCGAGATGTTCGTAACGCGTGCCGTAAAGGTCCGGCCCGTGAAGCTGTCCACTGTGAAGGTCGCCGTCTGGCCAACCTTGACACTGCCAATATCCGTCTCATCGACTTTGGCCTGGATCTGCTTGCTGGAAAGATCGGCAATGCGCATGATGACCGTTGGGCTGTTCGTCCCCTGCACGGCCATCGTGCCCGGCGTCTTCGGCTCGCCGACGACCACTCCCGACATCGGCGCCGTGATCGTCATCTCGTTCATATCCGACTGCGCTTCCGACAGTGCTGATACCGCTGTCTCATAATTCATCTGCGCATCCTCCAGATCAGCCTGGGTCTTGGCGCCAATGCTATAGAGATAACTGGTGCGCTCATATTTGGCCTTGGTATTCGTGACTTTTATCTGTGCCTGGTCACGCTTGGCTTCATAGTCCTTGCCATCGAGCGTCGCAATGGTCTGCCCCGCCGTGACTGTATCGTTCTCCTTGACGAGCACATTCTTGATGCGCGCCGTGACCTTCGAGCTGACCTCGACCGAGTGCACAGGACGGATGGTTCCCGTCGCTGAGACCGTCGATTTCATATCCATGCGTATGACTTCCGTCGTCTCCACGGCCGCTGCCTGCTTGGCCTGCTGCTGGCCCTGATAATATTTCCAGCCGCCAAACGCACAGGCCGCTACGAGCACTGCCGCGATACCGGCCTTTACTTTCCAATTGATGTTCATTTCGTCTCCTCATTTCCTGCCAATTCATCCGCTACAGCCGCCGGTGTTGCTGCCGGCTGCGTATCTGCCCCTGCTGCCACTCCGGCCTGCTCGATGGGAGAGCTTGCCAGCGTCGCGGCAACGTCGGTTGAGAGTTTTGCCGCAGCCTCTTTTTCCGCAGGACTCAGGCTGATGCCCATGGCATTTTCCACCGATGCCTTGTCGCGGGCATAATCATACTGCGCACTGATATAGTTGAGCTGCGCCGTCGAAAGCGCCTCCTGCGCATCGATGATATCGAGCATCAGGCCCTCGCCGGCACGATATTTCTCGCGGGCAATGTAGGCATCTTCCTCAGCCTGATGCACCGCATCCTGCGTCGAATTGAGCCGTTTCTCAGCCTCCCGCATATTGTAATAGGCCTGCCGCACAGCCAGGTCGACATCTTCCTTGTCCTTGAGCAGATTGAGCTTAGCCACCTCGTATTCCGTCTGCGCCGTTTTGACGGCTGCATCGGTGACGCCACCATCGAAGATGCTCCACTTGAGGCCGACACTGGCCGATGCCCCCTGGCTTGACGAGCTCGACGGTTGGAACACATTCGTATTATCCAGCCCCAGCGACAGTGATACCGATGGCAGATAACCAGCCTTAGCAGCCTTTACGGCCTGCTCCTGCTGCTCGACCTTATACTGATCGACACGCAGGTCCTTACGATTGGTATAAGCATAGGCAATGCAGTCATCGAGCGCAATCCCGAAAGCATCGTAGCTGAAATCCGTCGTGAGATTCAGCGGCTCCGTACGGTTTATATTGAGATAGTTACGCAATGTTGCCAGATCTACCTCATAGCTGTTCTGCGCTTTGATGAGATTCTGCCGCGCATTGCTAAGCTCGACCGACGAGCGGATGACATCGATACGAGCCTTAGCCCCCGCCGAGTAAAGCTGGCTGACATTCGTGTAGTGCTCCTGGTATTTATCCACGGTTTCCTGCCGCACAGCCACCGTCTTCTTGGCCTCCAAGGCATCATAATACGCCTTGATGACACTGAGTTTCAGATTTTCGCGGCTGCGATCGGTTAGCAGCCGTGCCGAATCGGCAGCAAGCTCTGCCTTTTTGATATTGGCCTGATTCTGGCCACCTGTATAGAGCGGCAGCGAAGCTGACACACCGGCTCCATTTCTCGCCTGGCGGTCACTGTCACTGCTCTTGCTCGTACTAAGGGTATCCGAAGCCGATACCGACACGCCATTGCTGCCTCTGGCTTTCTTGAGCGCCGCATCAGCCGTATCCTCACCTTTTTGCGTGACCTTCAGGCTCGTGTTCTGCGTGAGGGCCATGTTCACGGCCTCCTGCAGCGACAAATCAGCCGCCAAGGCTGCTGGCATCAGGCCCAGCATGACACTGGCCAGCGCCAATGCTATTTTCTGCTGCCGTTTTTTTATCTGACGACTTATCTTCACAATTTTTCCTCCCCGAAAAACTACTTCATCCTGAAATTCGAATCCTGTTTTCTATTTTAACATAATTCCCCACAACTACATGGGTTTATTGGTTAGATTATGATAAAATAGGGTTGTTGTAAGAACATAAATTTTCTCTGAGAAATTCATTAAAAATAAGGAGCCAGCCATGGACAATCCATACTTTGAACAAGCCCTCGGCCTGCTGCGCCGTTTCTACGGCTATCGCAGCTTCCGCCCGGCCCAGACCCCCGTGATCGAGAGCCTGCTTGCCGGCCAGGACACCGTCGCCATCATGCCGACCGGCGCCGGCAAGAGCATCTGCTTCCAGATACCAGCCATGGTATTTCCCGGCATCACGCTCGTCATCTCACCACTGATCTCCCTGATGAAGGATCAGGTCGACGCTCTCGCCGAGCAGGGCATCCCTGCCACCTATATCAACAGCACGCTCTCGCTCGCCGAATCCGACCTGCGTCTGAACGCCATTGCAGCTGGCAGGTTCAAGCTCGTCTACGTCGCTCCCGAGCGGCTCGACACGAGCTATTTCCAGTACATCATCGAGCACCAGCCCATCTCGATGGTCGCCGTCGATGAGGCACACTGCCTCTCCCAGTGGGGGCACGACTTCCGCCCCAGCTACCGCCAGATTGCGCCCTTCATCGCCGGGCTGCCGCGCCGTCCCCTCGTCGCAGCATTCACGGCGACGGCCACCCCCGAGGTTAAGGACGACATCATCAGCCTGCTTAGCCTGCGCACGCCGCAGGTGCATGTCACCGGATTTGACCGCCCGAATCTTTATTTCGAAGTGCGCCGCGGCGAGGACAAGAAGAAATTCATCACCAGCTACGTCCGCAACCATCCCGACGAGACCGGCATCATCTATGCCGCGACGCGCAAGGAAGTCGACAAGGTCTACGAGCTGCTGGCCAAGAAGAAGCTCGCAGTCGGCCGCTACCATGCAGGCATGACCGAAAAGCAGCGCACGAAGGCCCAGGACGACTTCCTCTACGATAACATCCAGGTCATCGTGGCTACCAACGCCTTCGGCATGGGCATCGACAAGAGCAACGTGCGCTACGTCATCCATTACAACATGCCCAAGAACATCGAAGCCTACTATCAGGAAGCAGGACGCGCCGGCCGCGATGGCGAACCAGGCACCTGCATCCTGCTCTACTCGCCGCAGGATACCATGACGCAGAAATACCTCATCGATGTCTCCATCGATGACGAGCAGCGCAAAGCCCATAACCTCGGGCGCCTGCAGAAGATGGTCGACTACTGCCATACACCAGAATGCCTGCGCCACTTCATCATCCATTACTTCGGGGACAGCTCGGCTCCCGAAACCTGCGCGAACTGTGGCAACTGCAAGGCAGGACTTGAACGCGTCGACATCACGCTTGATGCGCAGAAAGTCTTTTCCTGTGTCTATCGCATGCGCGAGCGCTTTGGCCTGACGCTTGTCGCCCAGGTGCTCAAAGGCTCAAACGATAAACGTGTCCGCGAACTCCATTTCAACGAGCTATCAACCTACGGCCTGATGAAGGAACGCAGTCTTGCCGACATCAAGCTGCTGATCCAGCGCTTTGTCGCCACCGACTATTTAGCAATGACCGAAAGCCAGTATCCGGTACTGACGCTCGAGCCCCGTGCCTACGCCGTACTCAAAGGGCAGGAAAAAGTCTATCAGGCTATGCCCAAGCCCGAACAGGAAAAAGAACCCGCTGCCCCAGAGCTTTTCGACTACCTGCGCGCCCTGCGCAAAGAAATCGCCGCCCGCGATCATATTCCGCCCTATGTCGTCTTCTCCGACGCCACGCTGCGGGATATGTGCCTGGTCCAGCCTGACACCCTCGACGAGATGCTCAACGTCAAAGGCATCGGCGAGCTCAAGCTCGAAAAATATGGAGCTGCGTTCCTGCAGTGCATTAAAGAACACAAATAAACCACAATACAACAATTGCTGTTTGTCTGTCAGTGCGTGCGGAACGGAATCCCGATAGTACGCAGCTCGGGGTTCACGGGGTAGTACTTTTTCTGTTTCCGCTGAATGGACCGTACGACCAGCTCTACGGACTTAGTTACCTGCTCCCGTAACAAGCACATCGATGTAATTCGTGGCCTATCGCCGGAACAGAGCAGGATTATCCCAACATAACGGAGGGCGAGGGTGGGTACACTTTCTTCGTAGACGAAGCGATTGCCCGAGCGCAGTGAGGGATGGCACGCGGTAGATATAAACTAGAACGCCAAGATGTATTGGCGCGCCGCCGGCCTGCCCGGCGCATGTACCTAGGTACATACAACCTGCCAGCGCGGGTCATTTAGCGGAGCAGAGAAAAAGTGCACCCACCCTCACCCCAGCTGAGCTGTATCAAGCTTATTGCAATCTCGTACTGACAGACAAATCGCAATTAACAAAAGACCCGTTGGCTTCCTGTTCAGCCAACGGGTCTTCATATATCATTAAGGCTGTTATCCCCAGCCCTTCTTATTGCATTTTCTGCAGCAAGACTTCTTTCGCCTTGGCGAGCTGCACATCGGTGGTGTCCCCCTCCTGAAAGTCCACCTCGACGTCCGGTTCGATGCCGACGCCATCGATGCAGCGCCCATTCGGCGTGTAGTACCTGGCAATCGTGAGCTTCAAGCCATCGTCCTCGAACAGCGGCACAACGACCTGCACCGAGCCCTTGCCATATGACTTCGTGCCCACGAGCGTGCCTGCACCGGTATCCTGCAGGGCACCTGCCAGGATCTCTGACGCGCTCGCGCTGTTGCCGTCAATGAGTACCACCACGGGATACTTGGGCGCCTCCAGCGAGGAATCATGCTCCTCCTTCGAGCCGTCGCGCTGGACGACGGAAACGATAGGCCCCTTCGGCACCAGCAGGTCAGCGACCTCCACACAGCTCTTGACGAGTCCGCCAGGGTTCTGGCGCAGATCGATGATGAGCCCCTTCATGCCTTCCTGGCCGAGTTTTTCGAACTCTTCCTTGAACTCCTCGCCGGTGCTCTCACCAAATGACGCGATGCGGATGTAGCCCATCTGGGTGCCATCCAGCAGCTTGCCCTTGGCCGTGCGCAGCTTTATCGTATCGCGCTTTATCGTGTAGTCTCTGTCCTCAGTTCCCGCGCGGCGGATGGTCAATGTCACATCCGTACCGACATCGCCACGGATATGCATCGAGACTTCTTCGGGCTGGTACTCAGTGACCGGCGTGCCGTCGACAGCCACGATCTCATCGTTGGCTTTGAGGCCTGCCGCCTCACCTGGCGTGCCCTCAAGCACCGACACGATGGTGACCTTGTTGTCCTTGAACCCCATCGTCACACCGATGCCGCCGAACGTACCGGCTGTATGCTCCTTGAGAGTCTTGTACATATCTTCCTTCAGGTAGATGGAATGCGGGTCGCCCAAGGATTTTACCATGCCATCAATGGCCCCATTCATCAGATCATGCGGGTTGACATCGCGCACATAGCGCGCCTCGATCATGCGCTTGACGCCAAGGAAACGCACGATATCGAGTGCCTTCTCCCCATTGAGCCCCAACGCAGCCGCCAGCCCCATCAAGGTCAGCAGGCTCGACACCAGGGCCGTGGCTGCAAGGCCAAGTATTATCTTTTTTTTGCTCACATACTGCATGTCTTTCTCCGTTATAAGTAACTATACGGGCTGACCGGCTCACCGCCACTGCGTACCTCAAAGTGGCAATGCGGCCCGGTGCTGTTGCCTGTCGAGCCGCAATACGCGATAATATCGCCCTGGCTGACCGACTGGCCCACCGAAACGGCCAGCGATTGATTGTGTCCATAAAGCGTCGTGATGCCGCCACCGTGGTTGATGATGACCGTATTGCCATAGCCAGAGATCCAGCCGGCATATTCAACGGTACCAGCCTGTGCGGCGCAGATGGCATCACCATAGTCCGCACCGATGTCGATACCGCTGTGGTACTTCTGGGTCCCCGTGATCGGATGCACGCGCCAGCCGAAATCCGACGTGATCGTGCCGCCTACCGGCCAGATCATCGAGCCATTGCCAGCCGCCGGCATATTCGCCATGCTGCTGCGCTGCAGCATCGCCGCGATCTGCTTCGATGCGGCCATGAGCTCATCATACTGACGGTCAACGGTGGCCTTGTCATTCTTCATCTTATCGATGATTTCCTTGCGGCGGCGCACCTTCTCCTCCATGACCTCGCGAGCCTGGCGCGCCTTGAGCTCCTGCTCGGCCCGCGCTTCCTTGTCCTTGGCAAGGCTCGCTTGCGTCGTCTCGATCTCATTCTTCTCGGACAGTACGCTCTGCACGAGATCATAGTCCTGGCGGATGACCTTCTTCAAGAGATCCATGCGCGTCATGAAATCCGCGAAGTCCTTCGCGCCGAACAGCACATCAAGATACGATACCTGTCCATTGATATAGATATCGCGCACCCGCTTGCCGAGATGTGCGCTCTTCTCCTCATAGTCCTTGCGGACCACCTTGAGCCGGGCTTCATTCTCATCCATGCGCGCGATGGTTTCGTCAAGGGCTGCCTTGAGCTCCTTATGGGCGGAAATCGCCACCTCTGCCTCTTCGTCCACCAGCCGCTTTTCCTCGGACAGCGACTCGATTTTCTGCTGCAGGGCCTCGCTTTCCTTACGCTTCTCCTCCGCCTGGCGTTCGTAGCTCGCCTTGTCATCCTCACGGGATGCCTGCACGGTCTCCGCCCCGAGGGTCGTGAGGAAACCAGCCGCCAGCGCGATCGCCACAGCCTGTTCTGCTTGTCTTTTCATGCCTCTGCTTCCTTCCTCAAACCTTCAGGAACCGCTTGAGCGAGATTGCCGAGCCCAAAGCACCGATGGCCATGCCCGAGAGGATGATAGCCACCGTGACGTAGTTCATGAACGGGTACTGGGGCATCAGCGGGAAAAAAGCCAGCGTATTGTAGATCTTGGCTGCCATCGCTGCGTAGAAGCTGCGCAGGGCAATCGCCGCCAGCGCGCCGCCGACAAAGCCCATGACCACACCTTCGAGCACGAAAGGCCAGCGGATGAACCAGTCCGTCGCACCGACATACTTCATGATGGCAACCTCTTTGCGCCGCGCAAACACCGTCAGGCGGATCGTATTCGAGATGATGAACAGCGTCGCCGCTGCCAGCAGCACCATCAGCGCCAGGCCGAATACGCGGATCAGCCGCGTGATGTCAAAGAGGTGCTTGACGACATCCTGGCCGTACTTGGCCGCCTCGACGCCGTCCATCTTCTCGATGGCCTTGGCCGCCGTCTCGACCATGTCCGGCTGAGCTACCGTGAGCTCAAAGGACTCCGGCAGAGGGTTCTGGTCCCCCAGCGCGTCGAGCAGGTATTTCTGGTCGCCCAGGCGCTCGGTCAGGCGTTCCTTGGCCTCCTCGCGGCTCACATACTTGACGCTCTCGATGCCCTGCATCTTCTCGATGTCCTTCTGCAGATCCTTGCGCGCCGAAGTCTTTATGCTGTCCTCCAGATAAACGCTGATCTGCACCTCCGACTCCAGCGAGGAAGCCAGCCGGTTCATATTGAGCACCAGCGTCAAGAAGACGCCGAGCACGAACAGCGAGACGGCTACCGTACCCACCGAGGCAAACGACATCCAGTTATTGCGCCGGAGCGAGTGGAATACCTCCGTGATGAAATATTCACTGGTCCTAAGCTTCATAACCGTAGCCTCCTCTTAATTCATCGCGCACGATATGGCCATCCTCGATGGCGATGACGCGCCGCTTCATCGTATCGACGATCGTGCGGTCATGGGTCGCCATGACGATTGTCGTGCCTGCCTTGTTGATGCGCTTGAAGATATCCATGATATCCCAGCTCGTATCGGGGTCAAGGTTGCCCGTCGGCTCATCGGCGATGACGATGGCCGGATCGTTGACGATGGCGCGCGCGATCGCCACGCGCTGCTGCTCGCCGCCTGAGAGCTGGGCCGGGAAACAATTATACTTGTCCCTGAGGCCGACGACGTCGAGCACCGCATTGACACTGCGCTGCATCAAGCGGCGCGGCGCCTCGATGACCTGCATCGCAAAGGCCACATTCTCGAACACCGTCTTGTCGGGCAGCAGGCGGTAATCCTGGAAGATAACGCCAAGGCCGCGGCGCAGGTACGGCACCTCTTTGTGGCTCATATTGACGACATCGTGACCGTTGACCGTAAGGACACCGCTCGTCGGCAGCTCCTCACGGAACAGCATCTTGATGAAGGTCGACTTGCCGGCGCCGCTGGCACCGACGATAAAGACAAATTCGCCCTTCTCGATATCGACATCGACACCGTCGAGGGCCACAGCACCATTTTCATATATCTTGGAAACGTTGCTCATATGTATCATAGGATACTCATCCTCCGCATTCAAATTGCAAAACTATCTTTTATTGTACCATATCCATGGTAAAAATATAAGCCTTCCCCGAACAGGGAAGGCCTGTATCTATTCACTTATGGGCCAGATTCAGAGCGAGCTCCGCATTGCTGGCGGCCTGATCGCGCAGTGCCGCCAAAAGCTCTGCATTCTGCTGGCGGAACGTCTGCTTATCGTTCCACTTGCGGCGGATCTCCGCCATGAGCTCATCAGCCGTGACATCCCGCAGATTGCCGACCGGCTCCTCGCCGATGGACTGCAGGAAGCGGTCAATCTTCGGGTCATAGGAAATGCCGAGCATCGGCACGCCCATGACACCGGCAAAGATCAGCGCATGCAGGCGGATGCCGAGCATCAGATCCATGTTGCCGACGAGCGATAGGAACTCGCTGGTGGTGTACTCATCTTTGAGCACCGTGCAGGGCTCCTGGGTACGTGCGGCAATATCCCGCGCCGCCCGCACATCGTCGGGGAACTGCATCGGCAGGAACACGACGCGGGCACCGAGCTCTCGGACCACGCGGTCGGAGACTTCGGCGAGCACCTCTTTGTAATGGGTCCAGCCCTGCCACTCGCGCACCGAAATGCCGACGACTGGCTTAGCGCCATCGGCCTGATAGGCCTTGAAGATGGCACGGCCAGCCGCACGGTCCACCGGATGGATAGCCAGCACCGGATCGGCCGTACATTGAATTTCCGGCCGGCGAATGCCCAGGCGATCAAGCTCCTTCAGCGAACCCTCATCACGCACCGTGATAAGATCCACGCGGTTGCCCAGCCAGCACATCGCCCGCTCAGCCACTCGGCCAAGTATCGGGCCGATGCCCTGGGCATAGAGCATGACCTTCGTGCCCAGCAGGCGAGCCAGCAGGATGATGGCCAAATAGTAGTAAAGACTGCGGCGGCTCGTGACATTCTGCAGCAGGCTGCCGCCGCCGCTTATCAAGAGATCCGCCTGGCGAAGCTCGCGGATGATGGCCGGCAGTCCGAGCCAGGAAACCGCATCGACGCCATGACGCTTGCGCGTATCTTCAGGGTCAGCAGAAATCACCGTGATATGAAGTTTTGGGTCGAGATCTCCAAGGACCTCCAGCATTGCTGCCAGCATCGCTTCATCGCCGGCATTTTTCGAGCCGTAATATCCCGATACGACGATCCTGCTCATGAATCTGCCTTACTCCCCTTTGCTTTCGAAATAATGACCTGCCAGAGCTCCACAAGAACCATGGCTGCGGCGCCAATCCCTGCGCCCAGCACAATGCCGCCGATGCCACGCATGAACGACATATAGACCGGCGTGCGCATATGCGCAAACGTCTCCACCATCGACCCCTGGCCAATCGTGGCCACGAGCACCAAGGCGAAAAATACCATCGTCGGCCACTTGCGCCAGAACGCCATTGCGGCGAGCATGAAAGCCGGATGGCCAATCATGAGCTCCTTGGTACGCGGTCTGGCATAGAAGGCCTGCTCAAGGAACGCGCGGAACTTGAGCTCCGACTGCGAAACCGGCATGCCCGACGTGTGGCCGCTGCGGGCCACGAAGACAATACCGGCAATGAGCACGAGCCCCATCAGGAACAGGGTCTTTACCCGAACCGGCATATCGAGGATCTTCTTGAGCTGGTTGACGACACCTTCGGTGTCATCCATCTTGCCATCGAAGATGTCAAAACGCTGCAGGAAGGCGGCGCCCACCAAGAGGATCGGCAATACAAACGTCAGCTTGATGCCGCGGAAAATCTGGAATTCGAGCAAATACTCGGTATCGGCGAGCGAACCCGAAAGATAAGCCGCACCGATATAAGCAAGTGCGCCAGTGACGAACAGCGCCAGAGCTGCCGTCACGATAAGGCGCGGCAGGGCGATTTTGGCCTTCTCCTTGAACGCGCGCACGCGGTCAAGCTGGAAGATGACCGCCAGCGCTGGGAAGACATTTGCGCTGGCCAGTGCTGCCAGGATGCGGATTTTCGAGCCATTGCCCATAAGCACCGGTACCGCAGCAGCCAAAGCAAACAATACAAACAAAAGATACTGCGTTTTAGGACGCGCGTTGAGCGCCGGAATCACCAGCGAAAGATAGAGCACGACAGCCGCCGCTACGCCCATCATAACGAGTGCACGCAACCCCTTGGACGGCAGGAGCTCCGGGAACGTGCCCGCCGGGCCGATCGTATAGCCATGCGCCACGAGTTTATCATGCGTATCCTGGAAATATTTCAGATTCGTCTCCAACAGGCTCATGTTCGGCGACGGCTTGTCGTAGATGCGCAGCAAGTCGATGCGGATATTGCGCTCCTCATCCGTATTCGACCAGCGCTCGACAGCCGTGTCGATCTTGAGCTTCGGCTGCTCATCCTTCGGCACCGAGTAGAGGCGCGCCACATGGTCATAGCCGACGCCCTTGGCCACCTCGTTCATGCCATCCTGATGATAGAACTGCAGCTGCGTCGTCGCCTCGATGAGGCCCAGCGTCAGGCCGCGTTCCTTCATCTCATCGATGGTCGTCTGCAGCGCCTTCGTCGCGCCCAGCACCTGGCTGCCCGAGAACACGACCTCCGAGATGCGGAAGCCATCCATGCGGCCAAATACCGCCTTGACATCCTCCGGCGTGCAGGCCGTGAAATTGCTCGGGCGGGCCAGCACATAGAAGCCCGCATCGTTTACAGCCTGCATCTCATCCGTCGGCATGCCGATATCCATCTTGACGAAGGACTCATAATGCGCCTTTACGGCCATGACCTCTTCGGAACCGACCTTGAAGAGTCTGACGCGGTCTGCACCGAGACGGCGCGGCAGATCTTCCTTCAGTTCCTTCCACGTCTGGGCATGATGGCCGACGATATAGACCTCCGTGCCGATGATCTTGCCCTCAGCGGCCAGCTTCTGCCAGAGCGGATCTGCCAGGCGGCCACTATGGTAATCAGCCAGCAGCTGGCTGCCTGCAATGGCCGTCGCCTTGCCGTTGGCATTGAGTTTCTTGAACGTCGTATCATAGACAGCCAGCGAAGTGATGCCGGCCTCCTTGGCCTGCTGCAGCACCTCGTCCACCGGCTTGCCCTCTCGCTCTGCCAGCTCGATAAGCCCCTCATAGTCGATAGCCATATCGACCTGACGATTCACCTGCTCGGCAGCATGGCGCTGAAAGCTTATCGCCAGCGCTGCGGCCAGACCGATGGCAATAAACAGCAGCAGCCAGCGGTTGTACTTGAATACCTTCATTGCTTCACATTCACCTTATTCCTTATTATCCCGTGCCGCCGTGATGATGACAGCGCCATCCGTCTGCTCGACCTGACGGATCTTCATGCCCAGCGGCAGTTTATCGGCAGCCGCCAGCTGGATATTGCCGAAAAGATCGCCCAGCTTGGCCGTACCGATAAGGGTATTTCTCATTTCCAGTCTCGTCATCAGGAAGAACAAGGCCCCGCTGTTCTCGGTAATCTGCCCTTCCATCTCGATATCAGCCACGCGGCCGAATATCTTGGCATTGGCCGTGACCAGCACGCGGTCACGGTTGATGCGGACCTGGACATTCTCTATCTTGTCTACGCGGCGCTGCAGGACTTCCCGCAGGTTCTCTTCATCGACTGTGCCCGTGAGCGTGAGCTCATCGGCCTGCTTCACCTTTATGCCCTGCTCGCTGAAGAGCGCCGGCATGTCGAGCTGCACATTGCGGCCCTTGAGCGTGAGTTCCCGCAGGAACACCTGGCCGACCTTCGCCTGATGCAGCACTGCATCGAGCTGCTGGATGCGCCCGATAGCCAGCAGTGCTGAAGGCGTGGAAGCCACCGTGACCACGACATCATCCGTCGCAGCCTTCTGCGCCAGCTTTGTCTTGATGGTCGACTGCGCCAGCCATGGCAGCACCGTCGCGCTTGACACGATTAATATTATGAATAACAAGCCCAGAATAGTCAAGCCTTTTCGCAAATCAATCACCTCGCAAAGTAACAAGGAGCCAGGAACATTCGCGTACTCCTGACTCCTTTAAGATTAGAATTCGTGATTTGCCTTGGCATTCAAGAAGGCACGGATGAACGGATCGATCTCGCCATCCATGACAGCCTGAACGTTGCCCGTCTCATGGTTCGTGCGATGATCCTTGACCATCGTGTACGGCTGGAATACATAGGAACGGATCTGGCTGCCCCACTCGATATTCTGCTGATCGCCTTCGAGCTTGGCAAGCTCAGCCTCTTTCTTCTCCATCTCGAGCTCGAAAAGCTTGGCGCGCAGCATCTTGAGGCACTGCTCACGGTTCTGCAGCTGCGAGCGTTCATTCTGGCACTGGACGACGATACCCGTCGGCTCATGCGTCATGCGGACAGCCGAAGACGTCTTATTGATGTGCTGGCCACCGGCGCCCGAAGCACGGTATGTATCAACGCGGACATCGGACATATTGATATCGACCTCAACGGCATCGTCGATTTCCGGCATGATATCGCAGGCCGAGAACGACGTATGGCGGCGCGCATTGGCATCGAACGGCGAAATGCGCACGAGACGATGGACGCCCTTCTCCGACTTGAGGAAGCCATAGGCATTGTGCCCCTTGATAAAGAGCGTTGCCGACTTGACGCCAGCCTCATCGCCCGGCAGCAGGTCAGCCGTCTCGACCGTAAAGCCGTGACGCTCCGCCCAGCGTCCGTACATGCGCAAAAGCATCTGCGTCCAGTCCTGTGCCTCCGTTCCGCCTGCACCAGCATGCAGCGTCAGGATGGCATTGTTGGCATCGTATGGACCTGAGAGCAGTACTTCCAGCTGCAGGGCCTCAAGTCCCTCGGCGACGGCGTCAAGTTCAGCCTTGACGTCCTCTTCCATGCTCGCGTCATCTTCTTCCATGCCCATCTCGAACAGCGTTTCTGCATCCTCAAACTTATTGAGCAGTGCCTTGTATTTGTCGACGCTGATCTTGACATCGTTGAGCTCCTGGTTGATTTTCTGTGCCTGCTCGGCATCATCCCAGAAGGTCGGCTCGCCCATCTTGTATTCGAGCTCGGCGATTTTTTCCTCTTTTGCCGGAACCTCGAGGGACGTTTCCATCTGCGCGAGCTTTTCACGCAGCTCGCCCAGCTGTGGTTTCAAATCTTCTAGCATTGTTCCACCTTTACTTATGTAAAACCTAATGATCTATCTTACTCGTCCTTGCCGCAGCAATTCTTATACTTCTTGCCGCTGCCGCAGGGACATGGGTCGTTGCGGCCGACCTTTTTGCCATCATTCGTGACCGGTTTCTTCTTCGCCTCTGCTGCGCTGACTTCATCGCCATGGGAGGCCTGCGCATTTTTCAGATGGTCGGAAAGCTGCGAGCGCTGCTCCTTGATAGCCTGCTCGAGTTTCTGCTTCTGCGCGGAGCTCGGTTCCTCGCCAGCCTCCTGCTGCGCAGCAGCTGCCTGCTGCTCCGGCGTGATGATGCTGACATGGTACATCAGCGAAGCGATCTGATCCTGGATAGCACCTTCCATTTCCTCGAACATATCCAGCGCCTCGATCTTGTACTCGACGAGCGGATTGCGCTGGCCATAGGCACGCAGGTTGATGCCCTCGCGCAGCATGTCCATATGGTCGAGATGCTCCATCCACTTGCTGTCAACGACACGCAGCATGACGACCTTCTCGAGCTCGCGCATGTTCTCTTCGCCAAACAGCAGCTCACGCTGATGATAGCCTTCCTCAGCGAGTTTCTCGAGCTCTTCTTTGAGCTCATCGCGGCTGAGCTCTACGAGCTCTTCCTTCTTGAGGCGGCCAGCCGGCGCGTAGATCTTCTCGGCATCCTCGATGAGGCCGTCGAGCTGCCACTCCTCCGGATACAGCTGCTCGTTGGCATACTGGTTCATCTCGTCTTTGATGATGTGCTTGACCATGCCCATGATGTTCTCACGCAGGTTGTCGCCCATGAGGATCTTGCGGCGCTCGCCGTACATGACCTCACGCTGCTGGTTCATGACATCATCATACTCGAGGACATGCTTGCGGATATCGAAGTTGCGTGCCTCGACCTTCTTCTGCGCATGCTCGATGGAGTTCGTGATGAGCTTATGCTCGATCGGCTCATCCTCTTCCATACCCAGCTTGTCCATCATGCCAGCAATGCGGTCCGAAGCAAACAAGCGCAGCAGGTCATCTTCGAGCGACAGGAAGAAGCGGGATGCACCCGGATCGCCCTGACGGCCCGAACGGCCGCGCAGCTGATTATCGATGCGGCGGGACTCATGACGCTCCGTGCCGACGATGAACAGACCGCCAAGCTCTGGCACACCTTCGCCGAGCTTGATATCCGTACCACGGCCAGCCATGTTCGTCGCAATCGTGACAGCACCCTTCTGGCCGGCATCGGCGATGATTTCTGCCTCTTTCTCGTGGAACTTCGCATTGAGCACATTGTGCGGGATGCCATTTTTACGCAGCACAGCACTGAGTTCCTCCGACTGCGTGATGGACGTCGTACCGATAAGCACTGGCTGCCCTTTGGCATGCAGTTCCTTGACAACCTTGCCGACCGCTCTGTACTTAGCCTTCTTGGTCTTGTAGATGAGATCCGGATAATCAACGCGCTGTACCGGCTTATTCGTCGGCACGACAATGACCGGCAGATTGTAGATCTTGAGGAACTCATCTTCCTCCGTCTTCGCCGTACCAGTCATACCAGCCAGCTTGTCGTACATGCGGAAGTAGTTCTGGAACGTAATCGTGGCCAGCGTCTGTGACTCGCGCTGGATCTTGACGCCTTCCTTGGCCTCGATAGCCTGATGCAGGCCATCGGAATAGCGGCGGCCTTCCATCAGGCGGCCCGTGAATTCATCGACGATGATGACCTCATCGCCACGCACGACATAATCGCGATCGCGCTTCATAAGAGCCTTAGCACGCAGTGCCGCCGTAAAGCAATGCGAGAGCTCGATATTCTCCGGTGCGTAGAGGTTCGTGATGCCGAGCATCTTCTCGATTTTCGGCACCGTACTGTCGGCTGCAGCTACGGTCTTCTGTTTCTCATCGACCGTATAATCAGCACCTTCCTTGAGTCCTGCGACCGCCTTGGCCATGACTGCATACATATCCGTCGATTTTGCGCCCGGGCCCGAAATGATCAGCGGCGTACGTGCCTCATCGATAAGGATCGAGTCCACCTCATCGACGATCGCATAATGCAGCTCACGCTGAACCATCTGGTCCTGCGAGATGACCATGTTATCGCGCAGATAGTCAAAACCGAACTCGTTGTTCGTACCAAACGTGACATCGCAGCCATAAGCGTATTTACGCTCCGGGAAATCCATATCATGGACAACCAGGCCGACCGTCAGTCCAAGGTAACGATAGAGCTTACCCATTTCCTCGCTATCACGGCGGGCCAGGTAGTCATTGACCGTAATCACATGAACGCCCTTGCCCGTAAGCGCATTGAGGTAAACCGGCAACGTCGCCACGAGCGTCTTGCCTTCACCAGTACGCATCTCAGCAATGCGTCCCTCATGCAGGCACATACCACCGATCATCTGGACATCGAAGTGACGCATGCCGAGCACACGGCGCGAACCCTCGCGGACTACAGCGAAAGCCTCCGGCAGGATATCATCGAGCGTCTCGCCATTTTCGAGACGCTCACGGAACTTATTCGTATAGCCCGTCAGCTTATCATCCGTCAGATTCTGCATCTGCGGTTCGAGGGCATTGATTTTCTCGACGACCTCGCGATAACGTGCTATCTCTTTATCGTTATTGTCACCCAAGAATCTTTTAAGAAATCCCAGCAAACAAAATCACTCCTATTACAATTATAACTTCTACAAGTAGTCTTACCTTACAATATTAACAAACTGCCTTAGATAAGTCAATTCATGCAACTCTTTTCCTATTATATTTATAGCTTTACTGCATCATAAAAGCCTTCCCTGCCGGGAAGGCTCTTTTTTCGCTATTTATTTGTTTTGACCGGTCAGTTGCCTGACTCGATCAGTCCATAGTTGCCATCGGTGCGCTTATAGACCACATTGACTTCCTCCGTCTCCGAATCACGGAACACGAAGAAGTTGTGATTCAGCAGGTTCATCTGCATGATGGCTTCCTGCGTATCCATAGGTTTGACGATAAAGCGTTTCGTCTTGACGACCTTGTACTCCTCATCCGAGTCATCCTGTTTGTCGGGAACAGCCGGTGCCTGCAGCGCCTCCGCCTTGAATCCGCCACCGCGGAAACGACGAGCCAGTTTCGTTTTCTGTTTGTGGATCTGACGCTCCAGCTTTTCTACGACCAGATCAATCGACGTGTACATGTCCATCGTGGCTTCCTCGCCGCGAAGCAGGATGCCACCTTGCACCGGTACCGTGACCTCAACGATGTGACGGCCCTTCGATACCGTGAGCAATACGGAAATCTCGCCGACATTGTCAAAGTACTTCGTCACTTTGCCGACGCGTTTCTCCACGTACTCACGCAGGGAAGGAGTGATCTCGATGTTCTTGCCTCTTACAGTGAATGTTGCCATACGACACATCCCCTTTCTTATGATGGACCATGGCAGATGCCACGGCTCTTTTCGTATAATCCTGCCTCCCGGTAGGTTTATACCCTTAGTATTCGCCAACAAGCAGCAAAACCCTTCTTTTCGGGCAAAGAAAAAATCTGAAATTTCAATGAAAGTGATTCTGCCCATCAAAAAACCCGGCTCAAATGAGCCGGGGTGACATTTTACCTTTGTCTTACGCCGTCTTTACGACATTCGACGCCTGCGGGCCGCGTGCACCCTCGACGATGTCAAACTCTACAGCCTGACCCTCGTTCAGAGTCTTGAACCCTTCGTCCTTGATTGCCGAAAAATGTACGAATACATCATCGCCATCCTCACGAGCAATGAAGCCATAGCCTTTTTCCGCACTGAACCATTTTACTTTGCCAACCATTGAGATTCCTCCTAGTGAAAAAATACCACACCACAACAATAGTGGTCAATCCTAATTATAATTGTTGGCAATCCCACTGTCAATATTTCTATTTTTTTCTGACAAATTATTTTTATCTTGCAAATCCGCGATTACAGTACTTTGGATAAAAACAGCTTCGTACGCTCCTGCTGTGGATGCTCGAACACCGCTTTAGGCGTCCCCTGCTCAAGGATCTTGCCCTGATCGACAAACAGCAGCCGGTCGCCGACTTCACGGGCAAAGCCCATCTCATGCGTGACGATGACCATCGTCATGCCCTCCTTCGCCAGGCTGCGCATGACATCGAGTACCTCGCCGACCATCTCGGGGTCAAGTGCTGATGTCGGTTCGTCAAACAGCATGACCTTCGGCTTCATCGCCAGCGCCCTGGCAATCGCCACACGCTGCTGCTGGCCGCCCGAAAGCTGGGTCGGATAGTTATCAGCCTTATCTGCCAGCCCCACGCGCGTCAGCAGCCGGACAGCCTCGCTTTTCGCTTCGTCCGCTGCCATATGGCGAACCTTCATCGGCGCCAACATGATATTCTGCAGCACCGTCATATGCGGGAACAGATTGAACCGCTGGAACACCATGCCAACTTCCTCACGCACCTTATTGATATTGGCTTCGCCATCCAGCACGATACCGTCGACACAGACCGTTCCCTTCGTCGGCTCTTCCAGATAGTTCATGCAGCGCAGCAGCGTGCTCTTGCCCGAGCCCGACGGCCCAATGATGACGACAACTTCTTTTTCCTTGATATCGAGGTCGATGCCCTTCAAAACATCCACCTTGCCATACGATTTATACAAATCCTTAATGTTTATCATCAGTCTTGAACCTCCACTCCAGATAAGCCACGAAACGCGAAATGGAAAGCGTCATAATCAGATAGATAATCGCAACGCAAGTCCAGATTTCCACCGACGCATACGTCTTGGCGATGATCAGCTGGCCGCGGCGCGTGAGCTCCTCAAAGCCGATAACCGAAACGAGCGAGGAATCCTTGAGCAAAGCGATAAACTCATTACCAAGCTGCGGAATAACGCGCTTGAACGCCTGCGGGATAATGATGTAGCGCATGGTCTGTGCCCAGGTCATACCCAGCGAACGTCCAGCCTCCATCTGCCCCTTGTCGATGGACTGAATGCCCGAGCGGAAAATCTCGGTGACATAAGCCCCTGAGTTCAGCCCACAAGCACTGATGGCCGCGACATACGGATCGCTGCGCTGCCCCGTCAGCAGCGGCAAAGCAAAGTATACCAGGAAAATCTGCACCAGCAGCGGCGTACCGCGGAAAAAATCGACATAAACAGCCGCGATGATGCGGAAAATGCGGATATTCACGATGCGGGCAATGCCCATGAACAAACCGATGATGATACCGACGATAACCGACAACGCGGTGATCTTGACGGTGATAGCCGCCCCCATCAACAAGAGCGGCAGCGAATCCTGCACCAGCTGGAAATTGAAATCCATAAACCTTCACCTGTTTCCTTTGCCATTTTGTTTAATATTTATACATCCATAAATAATTCTATAGTTTATTATATTTCAATGTCCATTCGGTGTCAACACTGAATCATAAGCTATAATTCCAGTAAACAAAAACACCGGTCGCCTAGCTGACCGGTGTTTTTTTATGCAGTTTCAATGATTATTTTTTCTCACCAAACCATTTGGCGAAAATCTTGTCATACTCGCCGTTTTCTTTGATTTTCTTGAATGCAGCATTGATCTTTTCCTGCAGTTCTTTGTTGTCCTTGCCGACAGCGATGCCGTAATCCTCAGCCGTCAGTTTCTCCTCGAGAGCCTTGACGCCCGTAGCACCGCTCTTCGTGATGTAGTAGTCATTGACCGGACGGTCATTCACAACAGCATCGACACCGCCAGCCTTGAGCTCCATGAAGCAGTCTGCCGGCGTGTTGAGCGTCTTGACCTCAACCCCATCGATCTTGCTGACCTCAGCTGCACTCGTCGTGCCCATCTGGACGGCAACCTTCTTGCCTTTGAGATCCTGGAAGGTCTTGATACCCTGCTCATCGCTGCGGACTACCATCGTCAGACCAGACTGATAATACGGCTCCGAGAACAGCACATTCTGTTTGCGCTCATCATTGATTGTCATACCCGAAATGATGACATCGATATTCTTGCCCTGCAAGGCCGGGATAAGACCATCGAAACCGAGATTCTGGATTTCAACCTCATAGCCCATCTCCTTGCCGATAGCACGGATCAGATCCATATCAAAGCCCTGGTATTCTTTCTGTCCCTCATCCTGGAACTCGAACGGTGCAAAGTCGATGGACGAACCGACCTTGAGCACCTTAGCCCCCGAGCCGCTGCCCGAAGAAGCATTCTGGCTGCCGCCGCAGCCAGCCAGAGCGAACACAGCAAAGGCACAAACTGCCAGAAGTGCCAATACTTTTCTCATTTTCATAAAAATCCCTACCTTCTCAAATAGCTTTGTCATTTACAGTGAAACAAAATGGAGCCCAAGCGTAAAGCTTGAGCTCCATTGCTCACGCACATTTATTATTATAGCACACGCTGAGCAAACTGCAAGAGATTAGTCTCTCTCAACTCTTTTTTTATTGAAGCAGTCACGGCAGTAAACCGGACGGTCATTTTTCGGCTCGAACGGAACTTCCGTCTCCTTGCCGCACTCAGCGCAAGTTACCTTGAACATCTGACGCTGCTCACCGCCCTCACGCGTACGACGGCGTTTGTCACGGCAGTCACGGCAACGTGCCGGCTCGTTCTCGAAACCTTTCTCAGCGTAGAACTCCTGCTCACCAGCGGTGAACGTGAACTCCTTGCCACAATCTTTGCATACCAGTGTCTTGTCTTCGAAAGCCATAAGATAATCCCCTTACTAGAAAAAATAAATGTTACTTTTGGTCCCCCACTTCTCTTTATGTAAAAAACACGAAGAAAAGAACGTCCCAAAGGTTATTATACTAAATTACTGTCAAAAATGCAAGTTTTTTTGTTATTGTTTAATTTGTGCAAAAATTCTCCCATATTTGACAATAACCAGTTTCCAACTCATTCATATAGTTTTTGCGATCCATGAGCGGCGATTTGAGCAGATTCGCCCTAAGCCCCGAATGGTACGCCCCCACGAGCTCCGGTGCATTGCCAAGCTGCACAGCCCGGCGCACATAGTTGATGTCATTTTCAACCACCAGCTCCTTGACCCCAGCATTCGTGAGAATTGACGCCCCAAAGCGTGCCCCGTGACTGCGCCCGCGAATGCTCACAACTGGCACGCCCATATAGAGTGCCTCACAGGTCGTAAGGCCGCCATTATACGGCATCGTATCAAGCGCAATATCGATGTCGCGGTACTGCTCGAGGTAATCAGGACTGTACGGCCGCAGCTCCACACGTCCCAGGCTGATACCCAGCCGTGTCAGGCGGTCTTTCACGATTGCCTGTCCCGATGGGATGCTGCAAATCTTGCCCTTGATGACAAGCCGCGAGTCTTTGACCTGATCGAGGATGCCCCGCCACAAAAGCAGCGTCTCATCGGTCACCTTGGCAAAATTGTTGAAACTGCCAAAGGTTATATAGCCATTGCGCATACACGGAGCCTCCATACCAGCTGCTGGTATCTCGCGCACAAAGCCTGGCGCATAGCAGAGATGCGAGTGAGGCAGGCGCAGGATCTTTTCTGTAAACCCAGCGGCCGTAGCCTCCCCTGTCGGCAGACAGACCTCATCGGAAAGAAAATAATCAATAGCCGATAGACCCGTCGTATTCATATAGCCAATGCCTGCCATCTGCACGGGTGCCGGACGATATGCCATGATGGGCAGGCAGCTCCCCTGCGTATGCCCCGACAGATCGACAAGGATATCGATCTTGTCCTCAGCAATCAGCCGGGCCGCCGTCCGCGGGCTGCGGCCGCGCAGCTCCCGCCAATGTACATGGCAGGCACGCAGCTTACGCGTTACCTCATCGGTGCGCCCTGTCGAATAGCAATAGATAGAAAACCGCTTGTCATCGTAATACTTGAGCAGCGGCTCCAGAAAAGAGGCTACGGCATGTTCACGGAAATCCGGCGACAGATACCCGATGCGCAGCTTCTTGCCCGGCAATTTCTTCACATCATCGTGCGCATAAGCCGTGATGCCAAGCAGCGGTTCATATTGCTCAGCTGCCTGCCGGCTCTCCTGCAGCGACTGATTCCGGTAATTACGCATGAACAGGTACTTGCTGTACGAATCCGCCTTAGCCAGCGGCTCATCCATAAGCTCACTGCGCGCCAGAAGTTCCGCCGCCGCCTTGTCAGGTGCTGCTGCCAGATATTCCCCATCGGCAAGCCATCCACGCGCTTTGTCAAGGATATGCTGCAGCACACCATAATACGCATCATCGGGGTCAAGTGCCTGCCGCTTGCGCTCCGTCTCTGCGACGATTTCATGCAAGAGCGGCAATTCCTCATCGAGACGGAACTCGACAGCCGCCAGGCCAGCCTTTACGAGCCGCCCACGCAAATGCTTGGGCTTCCTTGCCAGGATCTCCTCCACCAATGTCTGTGCCTCTTCGCGTTCTCCCGAATACAAGGCAGCTTCGGCCATGACAGCTGCGCCGTCCATGCTTTCCGCATCGAGCTCCCAAAGCTCCCGCGCACAAGCGCGCATCCCCTTGGGATCGCCATCCGCCGCAAATTTATCTGCTAAACTCAGCCAATTCAGTACATCGTGGTTCATGAACAAGGACTCCTACTCCGTCTCGTAATCTCGCATATTTTCTTACATTCGACAAAAAACCTGAAACTCCTGCTAGACTACAGGAATTTCAGGTTTTCACTCACACCTCTGGATGCAGCTCGCTTCCATATTCCTTTACGAATATCTTCTGATACCCCTTATATTCCACAGCCAGCGGTTTTTCCTTCGGGCAATGGATGCACCAGAAATCTTTTTCCTGATTAGGAACTACTACCTTGAGCCCGCGCCGCTGCATCTCCTTGCAAAGCGACGTATCGTAAAGATGAAAGCCCGTGAACAGGTCTTCACGCCACGGGATATCATACTGTGTCGCGATGAACAGGCCATCGACAGCCTCGACCTCCTGGCATGCTCCCTCGGGCTCCCGGCAATGCGAATCGACGACGCTTTCGGGCTCGCAGGCATGCAGCACACGGCCATACGTCCGCAGCCCATCCCACCAGACACCGCTCTTTGGCAGGCTGCGGCAGCCAATCACACCAACTGCACCTACTGTTTCATCGGCAAACAGTTTTTGCAGATCACGCACCAGATGCTTATTGACTACCAGCGTATCCTGATGCAGATAGACCTTATACTTGGCATCCGACTGCTGCATGCCAGTATTGTAGCCCGCACACATCGAAGCTGCGCCATGCACGGGAATAAATTCAGCCGTCATCCCAGCAGGCAGCTCCAAATGCTCCAGATAAAGGCGGCACTCACTATACCAATCTTCACTATTGACGCAGGTAATAAAGGCTACCTTACTATCGTCAAGCGCTTTGTTTATCGTCAAATCCATCAAATATCCCTCATCTTCCCGGCTGCGCCTGCAATTCCTGCTCCAGCACCTCGATCCAGCGCAGTTCCTGCACCGAAGTCACATTTTCCCGCGCACTCTCCAGCATCGCCACGATTTCATCGAGTTCCCGCCCCGAATAGCGGACAAGATTCCGATAGAACCTTTCTGGATGGAACACTGCCTGTTTCACGAAATTTGCCGTATAATCGGCAAACAATCCCGTCTCTTCATAAAACGCCCAAAACAAGCGGCATTGCCCCTCTAAATCCACACCGTATTCGATGCGATGCAGATAATCCGACAGCTGTTTGCGCTGCTCCTTCGTATACATAGACTTTAACAGCGCCATCTCAGGCATCGAGCGATCAGCCTTCACCAGCCAAAACTCCGTATCGATATCCGCATGGATATTTTCAAAGCCCGCCGCCACGAGCTTGTCCACGATATCACTTTCTGCCTCGCGCCGCTGCGGCCGCACGGTCACATTCTTGTAATACGAAGCATAGAGCAGCCGCTCGAACTCTGACTTCGCATAAAGCCGCGCCACCACATGATAATAATGGCCATCCATCAGCTCCTCAAGCACCGACCAATGACGGATATTGCGGAAACTCGTAAGGAAAGACCCCGTCTGCTTCAAGAACGTCGAGAACCCCGCCGCGATATCCTGCGGATTCCCCGCCTGCTCCAAGGTCAGATCCGAAATGATGTAATCGAGGCTCTCCGTAGCAAACGGCAGGCGCTCGGACAGATAATCCACGCAGGAAAACTCCACATCCAGCCCCTCATAACCATCCATCGCATCCGGTTCAGCCGCCACCGCCAAAATCTCCGCCCGTGGCATCATCCGCCTGAGATCCGGCAGGTAGTAGAGACTCTCCACCACCAATATCCTAAGCGGCAGCCCCCCCGCCTGCAAGAACCCCAAAAGTTCCGGCTTTATCTCTTCCGCCATTACACGCCTCCATCTGTCTATACTAACATTTCTACTGCCTTTACAATATCTGCCGGATTTACCTGCTTGATACAGTGGCTGTATTTCTCTTTACAGCCGCCATAACAAAATTCCTTCGCACAGGCACCGATCTGTTCGTCCGGACAGCAGATCACGTAGTTCGTCTGCCAGGGAGCAAACCTCTGGTTCTCGCTGAGCACCCCCGCCAAACTGCCACAGAACTCCTCCGCCTCTCGTGAGACCATGACCACTGGCAGACCGGCTGCTGCCGCCATATGCATGACGCCCGTATCGTTACCTATATACATGCCGCAAAACGACAGCACTGCCGCCGTCTCAAGAACGGAAGTCTTACCCACAAGATTACAGGTAAGCTCCGCTGGCAGCAGCGCCTGCAGTCTTTTAGCATCTTCCTGTTCCTTCTTGCCGCCTAACAGGACAAAATATACTTCCCCCTGACGGCATATCCCCTGCAGTGCTTCTGCGTATTTTTCCACAGGGTACTTCCGGCTCTCCTGACCAGCGCCCAGACCTATGGCCACCATAAAGCGGCCAGATTGCCGCCCTCCCTGCAATAACATCTCTGCCTTTTGTGCATCAGCTTGGCTATACCATATTTCCATGTGTTCATCTGCCACGTTCATTTCCATCAGCCGCAGCAGATATAGCATCCGCTCTGCCTCATGGATGATATCTGCTGGAATGACATACGAATCCGTCATCAAAGCCGATTCCATCCGGGTGTCTTTCACTGGATATCCATATACAGTATCGACATTACAGCTATATCCCACACGCCTTTGAGAACCACTCAGATATGCCGCCAGTTGGGATACTGTCTTATCGTCGCCCCATTGCGGGCAGATGCTGATGGCATAGCGCTCAGACCAGAAGTTCTCTGCACAAAGCTGCAAAAGCTCAGCAAAGAATCTTTTCTTGTCGATGTAGAACAACAGCTTATCAAGAACCAATATCCGATTGACATAGGGACACTTCTGCACCAACGGATAGATTGCGGGACTGACCAAAAGCGTGATATACGCTGCCGGATGATTGCGGCGTACCTCCCGAACAAAAGCTGTCGTAAGGACCATATCCCCCATCGCATCCAGCCGTATCAGCAGGATATGCTGCTGTCCCTTGCTGTGTTCGTCACGGAAGCCCTGCCTAGCAAACACCGGCTCGAAAGCCTGGACAAGACCTTGCCAATCCCACTTGGCAAAATCTGCCCCTTGCGCATATTTCTCTGCCACCTGCACCAAAGTCTCCATCCGGTTCACCCCCTGGCAAACTATTACTTTATTCTTCAGCTGCTTCTCTCTTCACCGCTGACAATGCCGTCTCGATGACTTTATCCATGTCGTAGTATTTATACATTGCCAACCTGCCGCCAAGAATCAGCTTATCCTCCTTCGCCGCCAGTTCGGCATATTTTTCATAAAGCTGCTGATTCCGTTCGTCATTGACCGGATAATAGGCCTCTTCGCCTGGCTTCCACTCCTGCGGATACTCGCGGGTCACATAGGTTACCGGCTGCGTGCCGAACTCAAAGTGCTTATGCTCGATGATGCGGGTATACGGAACTTCCGCCGCCGTATAGTTCATGACCGCCACACCTTGATGATTTTCCTGTTCCAGCCGCTCTGTCTCAAACTTCAGGCCGCGATACTCCAGCCGCCCGAGCTGATAGGCAAAATATTCATCCAAGGCTCCTGTATAGACCACCTTGCGAGCCACGCCTTCATACTCCCCTCGGGATGCATTATAGTCGACGCCAGTCCTTACCTCGATGCCCTCCAGCAATCCCGCGATGATCTTATTATAGCCACCGATAGGGATTCCCTGATACAGTGCATTGAAATAGTTATTGTCATAAGTATAGCGCACGGGCAGCCGCTTGATGATGAAAGCCGGCAGCTCGGTACACTTGCGGCCCCACTGCTTCTCCGTATAGCCCTGGATCAGCTTCTCATAGATATCACGGCCCACCAGCGAGATGGCCTGCTCCTCGAGATTCCGCGGCTCACCCTCTATCTCAGCCCGCTGCGCGGCAATCTTTGCCGCTGCCTCAGCCGGCGTCGTCACGCCCCACATGGCATGGAACGTATTCATATTGAAGGGCAGATTGTAAAGCTCCCCACGGAAATTGGCCACCGGCGAATTCACATACTGATTGAAGTCCGCAAACTGGTTCACATACTGCCAGACCTCTTTGTTATTCGTATGGAAAATATGCGCGCCATACACATGCACATTGATGCCATCGCGCTCCTCACAACGGATATTGCCGCCCACGGCCTCACGCTTCTCCAGCACCAGACACTTCTTACCCCGCTTCGTCATCTCATGCGCAAACACCGCACCAAACAACCCTGAGCCTACAATCAAATAATCCAATCCATCCTGTCGCATCATGCTCTACTCCTGATTTCTTATCTATCCTAATGTTAAACCGATTCTTCATAAAGCCGCCCATATAGGGATTCCATTGCCCGCATATACGCGTCACCATCCATAAGCGGCAACTCCTGCATCATACGGCGAAGATTTGCCCGCAACAAAGCAAGCAGTTCCCAATCACCCGCAATCTTCACAGCAATGTCCACATAGCCTTCCGCCGCCTCGGCGACCAGCTCCTGCAGACCAAGATTTGCCAGAAAACTATAGCCGAATCTTGCCCCATGACGATTTCCCTTCAGCGTCACCACGGGTACCCCCATATAAAGGGCCTCGCAAGTCGTAAGACCGCCGGGATACGGACTAGTGTCCAAAGCAATATCCATATCATTATACTGTTCGAGATAATCCTTCGATAATCCTCTAAACTCGATGCGTTCCATTGGCATTCCGAGCCGCTCAAAACGCTGACGCGTATAGGAAAGACCTTCCTCCGTGCCCAAAAGCGAATGTTTCAACAATAGATGCGAATCCGGCACCCGCTGCAGGATTTCCTTCCACAGCAGCAGCATGCCATCATTGACCTTCGCAAAATTATTGAAACAACCAAACGTCACATACCCCTTTGCCAGACACGGCAACTGCCCCACCGCAGGGAACTTCGAAAACGGCTGATAGCAGAAATGACTCTGCGGCAGACGCAGTAATTTTTCCGTAAAATAAGACGAATATTCCTCCGGCGAACAATAACGATCAGACAGGAATCCCTGCATCTCCTGCATTCCCGTGCTATTGAAATAACCAATCCCGGAAATCTGTACTGGTGCCGGCCGATACGCAAACACCGGCAAGGCATTTTCCGCTGAGTGACCGGCTAAATCCACCAAAATGTCGATTTCATCAGCCCGTATCTGTCGCGCTATTTCCGCCCACGAACCGTCGGAAACATCCCGCCAGGTATCACAGCCCTGCTGCAAAGCCGCCGTCACATCATCAGGCCGCCGCACCAACGAATACCCATAAACTCGAAAGCGCTCCCTGTCATATTGACAAAACAGCGGCCGCACGAACTGTGCCACCGCATGATCGCGCAGGTCAGCTGAAAGATACCCCACACGTATCTTTTCATGCTGCCAGTCCGGTACTGGATATGGCTCTATCGCTAAATCCGCTAAGAGCCTCCGATACAGCGCATATAGCGACTGCATGTATTCCGCAGTAACGCCATCGATGGCATTGGCCGAAAAAAGCGCATTGCTGCACTCCACGAGCTTCTGCTCCTTATCCGGCTCAAGCTCCACAGATTTTTTAAACGCTTCTACCGAAAGCTCGCTCTCCCCAAGCCGCCGCAACACCGAGCCCAACATACTCCAGGCATCAGCCAAAAGTTTTGCCTCACCTGAATCCGCAAAACGTTCCAGCAGCTCCTCCAGCACCTTGACTTCTGACACATACTTCTGCCGGTCGCGCAGGATATACGCCATAAGCAGCATCCCACGCAAAGATTTCATGCCACTTTGCTGCCAAAACTCATCCAGCAACTTTTCCGCCTCAATCAAACGCCTTTGTTGCCATAAGCGGAACACATTCCGATAGGCCTCGATTAACCGCTGACGCCCATTTTCCATATCCCAACCACCTTAACTATATCGCCTCTACTTGGCTTGATAAAGCTCTAAAAAAATCTGTTCCCCAAAGCTGCAATTTTTCTTCCGTTTTGATAAAACTCCTCACATCCTGCTTTGCCTGTTCATAATCGATCGAATCAAATCTCTCAGCCAACATATTCCTCAAATCCTGAATGGTCAAAGTATCTTCTTTATTCCAGTGCCCAGTCTGCTCCAGGCGCTTTTGTAAATGGAACAGATTGACCTTTGTCCTATTCGTAATATACCAGACAAAGTCATAAATGTCTCGCCCTTTTACCCTGTTTCGCCAATTTCGACAAAGCACAGCGTGTAATTTACCGGCAAACAACGACGGTTCATCATACAATCGAACCATGTAAGGAACAGGACGCAGACCATACTTGATATCATACGAAGCGCCCGCAGGAGGATTCGTATCAATCTCCATCTTGATTTTTATTACCTCATGTGGTGCAATCCCTGGAAATCCACGCTCCTCTTTATCCCATATCGTAATCAATTGGATTATGGTTTCGCCCTTGATAAATGCCGACTGAACGTCGGTTTGATTGGCCTTTATCTTTTTAGAAACCGACATTTCTAGGCCATGACTTGCCAAAGCTTCCTCCACATAGGAAAAATATTTCTCCAACGAAAAGTCCGCATTCGGCTCAGCTAGGGAAAAATCCATATCTTCAGAAAAACGATCCAGCCCGTAAAAGATCCGCAATGACGTCCCACCATAAAAAGCCGCTTTTTGAAAAAAATCACTGTGGCTCAATCCATATAACGCAATCTCCTGGACAATCTCCTTCAACGCATTCCTATAGTCATCCGCCGTCTGTGGTTCATAGAACTTCATATAGTCATTCAATAACGTATCCACCAGCTCACCGCCCCTTGTCCAATAATTCCCCTAGCAAATTCAAAGTGCGCCGTCTATAGCGTGGCACCAGCTGCTGTAGCTCTTGTCGATTTAGCTGCGCAAAAGCTGCCTCATCAATACGCAAATCAGCAAACAACAATTCCCTCAATGCCTTTTGACTATATACGGGTTTCTGAACATACAGCATATCGCATAATGCCTTTTCTGGCGATGCAATTGCATAAAACATATCATTCTCCCTCTCACACTTAACCCCAAGCGGAAAAGCAGCCGCAGGAATATCACGATATGTAAAAACGCCCAAATCATTTTTATATATCTTGGAACGATTCTTCCGAAAAGTAGCTGAGGTACAAGCGTAAACACGCTCCGGAATCAAACCATATCTTGAAAGCGCAGTTTCAAACGAGATATACGACGGCCCATATATAACACCTGCTACTAGATATGAGGAAATTTTAGTGGTTGTTACATATAATCCTCTTCGCAAACGAAAAAGATTCCCCTCCTGAACCATTCGCTTGATTTTCATATCAGGATTGGCATAACCAGAAAAAGAATCTAATAAATCATATGTCGTTCTAATCATATCACTTTCCTCCACTAACTATAATTATATGATAGTTAGTGGAGGAAATCAAGATATCTTCAAATACTCTAAACGAGTTAAACAGAAATTCGTGTAGCAAAATACTGTCCAATCTTATGAATAAACTCCAAGGCATCCGCTTTCATCACATCTGGAAATGCCGTCAACACCGGTGCCGTCTCAAAACTCAATACACCTTGATAGTCAATATTCTGCAAGCCACGGATAAAACCTTCCCAATCCGTGGACGAGGCATTTTCCCGCGTCCGCGTGAACGTAAAGGGGATCTGATGCAAGTCCAGCCGCCCATCGTTATCATGGATATGCAGCACCTTCAGCCGCTGCCCCAGCTGCGTGAGGAAATACTCAAAATCCAATCCTATCAGGTTCGCATGGCCTGTATCAAAACAGAAGCCCAGCACCTCAGCACCATATTGCTCATTGATGCGGTCAATCCGCTCGACAGCCTTATCCACATTACAGCACGGTCCCTCAACGATATGGCCATTCAAGTTGTCATAAAGATTCTCGATACAGACCGTTATTCCCATCTCCTTGGCCATCGGTGCCAGATAGTGAATGAACCGCTCCGTCTCCGCCCACTCAGCCTCCTCAGCACCAAGGAAATACGTAAGCTTGAACCCATGGATTACGATATACGGACAGTCAAAGAACTTGCAAAGCTGCATACTCTTGGGCGCCATTTCCTCCCATAGATAACGGTTGAGCTCGTTATTCCCCTGCGGCACATAGGCAGGATAGGGCATATGCATCTGCCCAATCGTGATGCCCATCTTCGCAGCCGCCTGCTTATGCGGCCGGAAGAACGCCTCCAGTTCCGCCATTGACTTGTCAAAGAAATGGCTATTCTTCATCTTGTAGATATCCGTATTCCGCATATAACCATTCAAACTGAAATCCACATGCGAAAACCCAGCTTCCCGCAAAAGCCGGAAACCATTTTCCGGACAGGCATCATCGATTGCCTCTTTCGTCTGTACGCCGATTCCCTGTACCGTCATTCCTTCACCTGCTCTTTCCATGCATCCGACTCCAGCCGCTCAAAATGAAACGACGGCATGAACTCATCATTAAACCGCTCAATGGGATTCTTCAGTCCCATATCCCGCAGCTGTCGCTCGATTTCTTCATAATATATATTGCAGATAAATATCGCACAATCCTCCGGCAAGCTCCGTAAATCCTCCGGCGCATGCACCGAAAGTCCACAGAACTCTGTCCCCCAGACCTGCGGATTATTATCACAAGTATAAAGCGGCGGAAATTCCTCGCCATAGCATTTCATATAAGCCCGGCACATATTCCCCGCACCAAACAATACCCGACTGGGATAACGTCGCAAACACTCCTCCATTTGCACCTGCCAGGTCAGATACTCTGCCACCTTATGCGCAAAGGATAGCATCGCAGGACGCAACAGCCCTGACAAAGCCGTAAGCGTCGTCCGAAAATCCAGTACCGCAACGCCAGAAAAGTGCACTGCCCGCAAACCACGGATAAAATTCAGCCAATCCATGCGCGAACCGCCGCCATGCGCCGACGAAAACGGTAACAACGAATCATCATGGACACCATCGTTTTCCCGCAGGATAACCGCCTGCAAGCGTGCGCCTAAAGCAGTCACGAAATCATACATATTGATTCCTATGAGGTTACACACCCCCGCATCAAGACAAAAGCCCAACACCTCTGCCCCTAACGCCGCATTGATTTCATCGACAAATGCCACCGCCTGCGCTGGCTCACCACAGAACCCACGCACCAAATGACCGTTTATATTCCTATAACTATTCACCACGAGCAAGCGGACTTTTGCCGATTGTGCCATTCGCCCCAGTCGCAGAAAGTATTCACGGTTCTTCGCAAAATTCTCTGCATAACTACCACCAACCAAACTACGCACCACTAGCATGTCAATACTATACTGAGCAGACTTTTGGATACAAATCTCTGCCAGTCTTATCTCAAGTTCTTCCGAATCCGGAATCTTCTGCTCGGACTCAAAATGCGGAGCAAAAGCCAAGCCAAGTAACACTCCCTGTCGCTTGGCCTCCTCGACATACCGATCCGCCCACTCCTGCCAATGAGCCTCAGCCTCAGCCCGCCGTTTTTTCCCAGCAAAACCACCAGCAAACAGCCCAAAATCCACCACCGTCTCAGCAAAGCCACTCTGACCAAGCTTCTCCAATCCACCACGCGGCCGCCTATGCTCAACAATCCCCACCGGAGAACAAACTACCTTCATACTTACACCTGCCTAAACAAAACCACTCTTGCTATCAAATCAGCCGTTCCGTAATCAACTTCTTGAGCTTTGTCGACGACGTACTCTGCGTATACGGGAAGAACACCATCGTGCTGCCCCGTTCCTCCAACCATGCTTTCTTCTTCAGCCATACCGAATCATGTTCGTAATCACTACCAGAGAATTGTACATCGAAGTGATAAAGCTTCCAAGCCATATTCGTATCCGGATGCTCGAAGGGGATTTCATGTGCCTCATCCACGTAGCGGCAAGCTCGCACCATTTCCAAGCGCTCCTCAAACGGCACAAAAGGCTCTACCTTCTTGCCCTCACGCACCTGGCGGTCAGACACCACGCCTACAATCAAATAATCGCACTGTTCCTTTGCCCGGCGCAGGAGATTCAAATGCCCGATATGAAAAAGATCAAAGACTCCTGCTACATACCCAATATGATACTTTTTCTTCTCCTGTTTGAGAGAAACTTCCGCATTCGCTACCATTGGCGCTCTAGGAACCACATAACTTTTGCCTGGATTGAAAATACTGTAATCATCAACGCGCAGAGACTCCAACTGCTCCATAACGGGCAGGAAGTCTTTGATGCAAACCAAGACCTTGCACTCTCCCGGCTGCATCTTTTCCAATATTGCCGGTGGCTGGATTTGCACGCCATGGATTTCTTTTCCCCATGCCGCTTCATTATTATCAACGATAGCATATACCGGATAACGGACACGATAAAGATTCATAAATTCATGCGCATATCTGCCACTACCGAAAAGAATCAACTTCTTTGTATCTGCATCCTGGAATATGTCAAAGAATAATTTCCGATAATCTCGAGCGGGATAATTCATCCGTCTGCGATTTGCCTGCATTATGTCATCATCTCGCCGCACCTGGCGATGATATTCGCGTAAAATATCTTCCTGACGCAATTTCCGTAAGAACGCCCACTCCATCTCCAGCCATCTCTGTTTTTCCGCTAATAATCCATACCGCTCATATAATTCATCTGCCGGAAGTATCTGATGCAACTCAGAATTGCCCGCATACAAAGTCGCAATCATGCGCGTCAAAACTACATTTACCGGATAGTTCGGTTCTGAAAACTCCTGATCAAAGAAAACGAATTTTCCATCCAGATAAAAACTGTTCAATGGGACCATATCAAGAAAGGCCTCATCAAAGAGATCTGTCTCTCCCTTCTCTCCTCGCGCATCGATAAATTCTCCGCGATGAATCGGTGAAGACGCCAAAATTGCATCCCGAAAATCATCCATAACCTGTAAAAACGCCGCTTTATCCTTCAATAATAAGTTTTTTAAATAGACCTGACCTGTCACGGACTCGATATAGGGCATGACATAGTGTCCATCATCCTCTAAATGCCCCTCCACGACAGGCACACCACGTTGCTGCAACGTCTCCATATGCTCTACCAAGCACTTTAGGCGATCCTTCCCTTCCGGGTAAATTACTTGCTTGCTGACTGTACCATCATCATGTATTACCGTCATCATGGCATTTTCTTTGCCACGTTCCACAGACGACGTCACATAAAGTGCATCCGCAAATTCTCCTGTCAACGAACATTCTATCAGAAAGGCGTTCGCCATCCGATGGAACAATCCATTATCGGCCAAAGTTCCATATAGAGACTCTTCCTGTAAGAATACAGATGGTGGATAATGATAGTTCGTGAAGAGGCGATTAGCCATATCCTCCTTTGGCAACTGCCCATCTGCGAAAAGAAACACCGGCTCAGCTAAATTCGGCAGAACCGAGTAAAACTTCCACCGTGACCAACCAGCAGCAGATAACATCGCCTCTATTTCGTTACGAGCATACATTCTCCCCGAAGAAGATTTCCCTCGACGATAGTTCTCCACGCCATCAAAGGATTCATTAGTATAAAGATCACGATCTCCACAGAAATATCGCACACCTAATCGATTATTTAGCCCTAACAAAAGGACGCCATCTCTAACCAACAGCTTCTGAAGCTTCATTAAAACTTTCACTGGATTAGTGGCATGTTCCAAGCTGCCTATCAATAACACATAATCAAAAGATCCTTCTACCTCTCCTGATTGCTCAATTCCTGCAACAACCAAATCCATCTGGAAATCATTGCGCAGTACAACACCCAAAGCATCATCTTCGCCCAAAAGCAATGCTCTGCGCCCTTTCTCGAACGGATACCAACGGATCAGCGCTGTTGGCAAATATTCAACAAGTTTTTGACCATTTATCCCAGCTATATCAGTCAATATCATAAACCTCCCCTATTTATGCATCCCATATATCCCCGAATATACCGATTCAACTATCAGCAATCAAATATCATACACGCAAGGCCTGTCGCACCTCTGGCATAAACGACACCACATGCGTAAAGCCTTTATCAAGTAGATTCGCCAGTATCTCTGGCTGTGCCTTCATACCTGTAGCCATTAAAATAACATAATTTGCCTGCTCTAAAACCAACTCATCAACGCAACGAACTCGAACTCCCTTCACATAATCATCATTGTCTGCCATATCTGACACCACAAAACAATCGATTTGCTTACCATGGACACGCAGTGCATCCAAAGCCGCTCTTCCAACTTTTCCAGCACCGTATATAGCAATCTTTGGAGCTTCATCAAACACACTAAAAAAACCATTCATTACAATATATTTACGCCATAACATCACACAATTATCAAAGAAAAACTGCTTAGGATCATCCAACAACTTTTGTAAAGCAATCCAACTCCATTTATTCCAAAATTCTTTATGCAACCGGCCATTTCGTTCATATTGAATCATTTCATCGCACATATGGTTATAGAAATTCCATTGGCTATCAAAAGTAAGCCATCTATCAAAACAATTCCACAGATAATGTCCCCATCTAAAATATGGGATTAAATATTGATATTTATCATCCCAGTCATCCCGTGAAGAAAGGAACCTCTCAGCCTCATCATACTCATCGCACACACAGAAGAGTTTACCATTACTACGTACAGACGCATTCACATTATCGCGACGATAATGATAAAATGCTTTTTTCGTAAACACCGCTCGCTCAGCAGATGCAAATACTTTTGTCCGCCAAGCTATATCCTGAAATGATGCACCTGGTGTCTCTGAAAAAGATATGTCATTCTCTATCAAAAATGATTTCTTATACAGATTACTCCAAATACTCGGATTTAAATCAAAAATTTCAAAAGTATCTTCTTGTGACACAACTTTATCATACCACTCATCAGAAATAACATCACAAAATACATCCGAACCATTTGTATGAATCCAAAACGCAGATTTCACTACATCTGCATCATTATTCTTTGCTATATCATACAAAAATGAAAACATATTATTTTCTATAAAATCATCACTCTCGACAATTCCTATATACTCCCCCTTAGCAACAGATAACCCCAAATTCATTGTCTTCCCATAGCCACTATTAGGCTTATCAATTACACGAAATCGTGAATCGTTCCGTTCGTATTTATGTGCAATTTTAGAAGAATCATCTAAAGAACCATCATTTAAGCATATAATCTCAAGCTCCAGCATATCCTGTGCTGCTAAACTTGACAAACATTGGTCTAAGTATTTTTCTACATTACATATCGGCACTAAAACTGAAACTTTACACACGTTTTATTCCTCCAAAAATACATTAAATATATTAAAAAGCGTACAATATAGTTTCACAATCATTGAAAAAATAATGACGCATATAAAATTTATAATCCGCATTAAAACTCAATATTATATTCGGTATTTCCCATAAATCTGTAGGTTTATGGTATACGGATATTGCCAGTTTAGGCATCCATTTACGAATAGTCTTTTCAGCACCATATAGTCCCTTTAATTCCGCACCTTCTACATCCATTTTTATAAATGTAACACGTTCTCCAGCTAATTCATCATCGATTGAAGCAACAGATATCGTATCATTACCAATTGCTTTCTCATCCTCGATGATTTTAGATCCAGGACCATTTTCTCTAAATTGTAATACAGTATTTTTATCCCATACCCCTTTATTGAACAAAGTAGTATTCTTTAGTGTATTATATATCTTCGCACAATTACTATAACTAGCTGCATTAGGCTCAAATCCATATATATGATCATATTTATCATTAGACCACTCCGCAAATCTTATAGCTGACATTCCATCAAAAACGCCAGCATCTATAAAGACCTCATTATCCTCATGTTCGAAATATGGACAATCAAAGTATTGTTTATACACAGGTTTATCTACAATATCAGCAAGGATTAAAATATTATCGTCACCAAATCCATTAGACATCAACTGATTGTATATCTCTTTTCTTGCTCCATAGGCTGTAATAATTATAAACTCATTTTTATAATTATTACATAATTCATCAAATGAAATGACCGGAATACCCAAGCACTTGCTGCCAGCTGGTAAATAATTATCCACATATAATAATGGCTCTACATTAAAAAATTTAGGCAATGCATATCTGGGAATTGAACTCCACCAACCTGCCCCAAAGAATATTACTTTTTGGTGCCTATGCTTCTCAAAAACATTAAGCAAATGTTTATAATCATCAATTTCATAAATAATTTTATTCATAAAGCTCGGATCTTCTGTTATATTATACATTAATCGATCAGAATATATCTGTTTTGATTTGTCGTCCTGCATTTTACTATATGTCTCTTTTATAACTTTTGGCACTATCATTTCACATATCCTCCTCATATTAAAAAAGTATACTATTCCAAAAATCTTTCAAATTATTTTTTCTATTGTTAATTAAAATCCTTTCATGTGCAGCCGTACCTAATATATGCAACAAATCTCTTTGTCTATATAGTTTTCCAATGACCTCTACAATTTCATCAACATCACCTACAGGAACCACGTACCCATTTCTACCATTATCTATATCATCCAAGGCCCCCGATGTATCGGTAACAACTGGTACAGCTCCTGCTGCCATAGCCTCTGCCTTTGAAATACTATTACCTTCCCAATCCGAACAAGAAACCATAACATCTTGTGTTTTCCAAAAAGATACCATTTTCTTCTTTGGTAACTGCCCCAAGAAATCAACTTTACTCCCGAAACCTTGCCTTTTCAATTCTTCTTCCATACTTTTCCTATAACTACCGTCACCAGCAATAGTAAATTGTATATCCATATCTTTCTTTAAGAGCATTATAATAAGTGACAACAGTAAATCAGCTCTTTTCTGTTCTATTTCCAGCCGACCAGCATAACCAATTTTTAAACTATCACCTACGCCTGACCACCCGCGTTCCAAACATTCAACACATGGAATATACCACCCAAGATATTTGATCTTATTAGTGGGAATATGATAAACATCCAGCAACATTCTTTTTTGTTTAGAACTCATATACAAAATACGATCAATACTATCGATATATTTTGCGTAAGTCTCATAGTACTCCTTCATATCATTATGAACAACAGCTATTATTCTTATATCTTTATGGCAACGACTCTTAAGCCAAGCCATAATATCTAATATTATATTGCAAAAATTACAGATATAAACGAACCTGTTTTCGCTTAATAATTTTCCAGCAACAATCAAACCATATTCAAGATCACGAGTCTTACTATCTTGCGTTATCCCTATAACCTCTTTATCGGTCATATCATAAATTTTCGTTTCATAACTACGGGAAATATACTTGACATTTTTACCATTATTCTTTAAGTAATTTCCCATATCTACTGACCAGGATTCAACGCCCCCCAAAACCACACCATTGCCCAGATCAAAATAAATATCATTCCAAGATTTACTTTCGTCATCATTTGTATGGTGCAATAATCTCATAAGTCGTGGTAAGACAAAATCTAAAAATTCCAACCGATTTTCATATTTGTATACATTAGCAGATACAAGCCCCTTGGACACAATCTTACTCTTTACTTCTTCCCCTCCGTGTGCCATAGTAATTAGGATACTTGCCTCCTTGGCAAATCCTTTCCCTTCGACCTCAAAAAAATCCCTCGCACTTAAGACTGGCACCTCACCTACATATTTCTTTTCCGTGCCCACATTCATATCAAGATAACAAACAGGTTCTATCTTATGTTTAGAGAACAACGATCCGCATTTCTTTCCAATTTTCCCCGCCCCATAAAAAATAAATTTATCAAAAGGACGGAAAATTTCCATCTGTTCCTGCTCAAGCCCCAACTCCAACAGTTGACGTTTCAATGTTAAACCAAAAAACTTGGAAGTAATCACATAATAAGCATGAGGATACGCTTTGCAGCATTCTTCCACCGACAATGCACCAGTAATACGACCATTATCACAACAGGCTTTTACTTTTATCCCCTGCCCCTTGCAAATCGCCTCTAGGCACTTCCCTCTTTTCCCATAGCCAACGATAATAACATCTCTATCCTCTAATCGCTCTACGAGATTCTTTTCCCATTTTTTCTGACATTTTATTATCCTGCTCATAAAAACAGCATACGTTACAGGATGATCCATCAGCATAGAAAAATCCCATTCATCCGTATCGTAATGCTCGAAAAATGGCCTTATCTTCAAATAATCTTTCTCCAACATTAGATGAAAATCATATTTAGCAGACATACGACCAAACTCGTTCATAAAAATATGCGAAAGTCGTCTCATTACCAACGGAAAACATCTAGAACTTTTGATACTTTCTTTTTTTAATAAGAATCTAATTTCCTGATATACGAACTCCAACACCTTTGGATTTAAAGTAGAGGATCCCTCTCGCATATACCGATACTGATACATAGCCTTATCTACGTAATACAAGCTTTTGGCTACAGCTAACACCTGTAGAACAAAACCTATATCCTGAAAAGCAGCACCAGATGTCTCATTGCATAATATTTCGTTTTCCCTTAAAAAATCCGTTCTATATATACCACTCCATATATTGAAATCCGAACCCAAAATTATATCTTTAACCGTATCGTCCAATTCATTTAACTCGATAACCCTATTGTAATATTCCTTCTTCCTAAACAAAGGGATATATACTTTTCTTTCCTTCATCCCCTCTACTTCTATGACCCTTTGGTAATCTGCCTTGACTATTTCCGCTTCTGTAGATTCGCCGATTTCAAAGAGCGTCTCATACATATCTTCAACAATATAGTCATCTGATTCGACAATAGCCGTGTACATTCCCTGAGCTAGGCTGATGCCAATATTTACCTGATGACCATAACTTTTTACGTCACTATTTACAAAACGGATTCTGTCATCATATGCTGCGATTTTTTTTATTTTTTCTGTTGTCCCATCCGTAGAGTTGGCATCCACGCAAATAATTTCAATATCCTTTAAACTTTGTCGCATCACACTTTCAATACATTGCTCAATATATTGTCCAACGTTGTATGACGGTATTATTACTGATACCTTTACCATCGTGTCACGACCTCCTTTTCATTCCTAAATAAACGCTATCGCCTCCTATAGCATCATTCATTCCCCTTCCTCTAACACATATCACGACTAGATCAAAACTACTATAAATTTCTAATTATTTTCATTTCATTTATGACATCATATCCTGATAAATAATCATGTGATACAAATTTGTCAATTATAGAATCATCCATTATCGAACATGTCGGATCTAAAAGATCAAGCATATTAAGCATTAAACATATAGAACGTTTCCTTGTATACCATTTCTTATCTAAATATGAATTAATAAACTTTTCCATATTAACCTGCAACTCTTTAAGCATCTCTGCATCATACTTTGTATCATCATTAAACAACGGTTCTCCGTCTTGATCAAATGCTATTAACTGACCTCCGCTAGAAGCATATACTTTTTCTAATATCATACTCTTCTTAGAAAATGATGATAAAGACGATATCTCTTTAGCGTATGTGCTTTTATTAAGTAAATCTTCATTATCTTTATTGACTATCAGTCTAACCGTCAATAAATTTATCTTTTTCGCGATAAGATTTGATAAACTAGACAAGCTATTACCAGTAGTTTGAATGTCCACTAGGTATATTTCTTTATATTTTTCTAAATTCTTTTTGTTTATATAGCGCAAGAAATTATCCCTTTTCTCCTTCGAAATCGATACTATTTCACTTCTATGATTGGCTAATTCTACTCGCAAACATTCATTAAATTCTTCATCATCCATATCTCCAAACAAACCATCATATGACAAATTATAATCCGTGCCGTATACCAAATTTAGATATTCTCTGAATTTCATATTACTATAGGCCTTCCGCGCATATTGAAAACCTGGTTCTATTCTATCAAACGATGTTATCTCCCCACCTCTAAGTGCTTGACGCGACACATAAAAATAATCTGCAGTAGGTATATCCAATCCAATAGCTTTAAGTTTTTGATACATCTGATATAAGAAATAACAATCACGTGACGAAAACAATACAATCGCATTTTTTCCTTTCACTTTATCTATAATCCAACTGATAACCCCCATAGCCACACCAACAAAACAAGAACAAGCCATTGTTGCTAAATTATCGAATTTTATTTTTCCCTTACCTAAAGACAACGCAAAAGGCGAATTAAACAAAACATTTATAACCTCGCCCAAAAAAATCTTATCGTCTAAGTTAGTTACATTTTTTTTTATTTTTGCAATAGCAGATGTTTCCAACATTTCTTTCGCACTCATTACCACAAAAGTCGAAATTCCAAATCGTCTTGCCATTTCGCCATCACTAAACCAGTTATCACCAACATGTATTATTTTTTTGTTTTCTTTCACACTATTTAAAAATACTTTATATAAGCCTCCATCATGCTTTGTCATGCCCCACTCATTAGAGACAAATATTTTCTTGTAACCACTTATCCCATTTTTTTTCAATATAGTGTCTAATACGCATGATGGCAAATACATGTCAGATATTAAATATACTTCTTTACCTTTATCAGTAGCATATTTTAACGCATCAAGCACTTGCACCCTAGGGCACAAAACTTTTTCTTCCCACAACAATTCCATAGCCTTTATTTCATCTATATCGCTCAATGAAATTGCATTTTTTTTACTCATATATTCATATATTTCATCTAGGCTTGGCTCCTTACAATCGAGACGAAGTATTTTCTCTGATTCAATTCTCCACTCCGCAAATGGTATATTATTCCCATTTTCTCTTAATTCTCTTTCGACCAGAAAAAAAACATCTCTAGGTTCAAGGACCTTACGCATTAATAGCGTATCAAAAATATCAAATGTTACTATTTCATTATCATCAATCTTTTTGCAAAGATCTTCGTAACAGACATCCCAATAAGGATTACGTATATTCTCCACATTCAATCTATGCCCTTGCATATCAAATACAGGAAATTCTGCTGGTAATATTCCCTTTATCCTATTATATACAATTCTAGTAGATGCCGGTGTTGCAGCAATGACTATTACGTCACTCAAGTTTAAAGCTTTATATATAGAGACAACTGGAAGCCCATACAATTCACTTCCTACAATATTATCGTCTATTAAGCACCGAATATTATATCCCTTGATATTCTTCAAAATATATTCCGCATTTTTTCCGACGCCATATATTGCCATAGATGAATTTCTATATTCCATAAAACTTTCATCAAAATTCTTTTGGGCATAATCCATTTTATTCCTCTTTCTAAATAAAAATATTCAACAGAAATATACCTAATATAAAAACATATCTTTTTGTTTATTCAATCATATCCGAAACTTTGTTACATAAAAAAATCAATCACAGCTTACTCCAAACTATTTCCCTAATTTTTTTCCTCAGTATATATATTGCCACATCATTATAATACCAAGGAAAGCAACCAAACTTATATGTCTCATCTGTGTAACAATATTGTGGATCTATTTTTACAGATATGACATTGTATTTATTCTTAATATAATTATAATAAGACGCAAGACGATGATTGATCCTTCTTATTTCATTCAAGTTGTTGTATGACTTTCTATTCTTAAAAGAACCATATTGTTCCACTAAATACAACTCAATTAAAATAATTTCTGTATTGGTTTTTTTTATATTACCATAAAAATCATCCACCGCTTCCTCCCATACAGCCTTCCCTTCTCTAGAATCTCTATCCAATATTTCAACATTATCTTTAATTTTGCATTGAGTTTCAATCGCTTCACTATATAAAAGCATACTGTCTTTATATGTAATTATATCATTACGTTCATCCAGCAAATCAACAATTATATAATCATATTTTTGTGTATTACATTTCCATAACTTTCCCAAATCTTTCTTTATCATTTCTATACGATACGTATTATTGCCAACATAATCCAATAGTAAATTGTTTTTTATTGGTTTACTCATTATACTTATAATACTCGTAAATGAATATACATCATTTTGATAATCAGGAAATAAAACCAAACCATCATACACTTTTGCAGCAATATGACTTCCAATACTTGCAATTTTTTTTGATGTATCATCTATCGAAAAATTCTTACGATAAAAATCAATCATTTCTCTTTGAATATTACCTGCATCAAATTCTCTTGCCATTCTCCATCTAGGAGACAATTGAGAACGACATAATTCCAAATATTCCCTTTTGTATTTTTCAAAAATATTTCTATCCTTGGCTAAATATAATAAATATTGCAAAGCAATAATCATTTCTTTATATTTTAATCCGTGCAAATGCATTATGCTACCAACACGTTTTCTATAATTATATAAAGGCATTTCAACAACAGCATATGAACAAAAATAATACACTAATACCCCATATACAGCAGTGTCTTCATATATAATATGAGGAAACTCTATTCCGATTTTTTCCCACGAGCTTTTTTTATACAACGCTGCACATACACTCGCATTAATCCCTAAAGCTACGCGATCTTCAATACCAGCATTAATAAAATTAAATATCGATCTAACATTCGATATCTTACTAACACCGTTATCCATACGGATGACGGTATCACAATAAACCGCATCGACATTATCCGAAATTTTTGAAATCATCTTCTCTAGATAAAACAAGTCTAACCAATCATCTGAATCAAGAAATGTTATCCATTCTCCATTTGCTTTTTTTATGCCATAATTTCGAGCTGAGCCCAGCCCACCATTTTCTTTATAAAAATATATAAATCTATGGTCTCTCTCACACCATTCATTGCATATTGCTTGACAACCATCCGTACTACCATCATCGACTAATATCGCTTCAAAGTCGCCATATGTTTGATTTGCAACACTTTGCAAGCACTCATTTAAAAACGGTTCAACATTGTATATAGGAATTATAATCGAGACTTTAGCCATTTTATCACCTAATTCGCTATCCGTTTACCAAGGCATCTATTATTTTACCATAACGTTTAACAAAAGCATCATTCGAAAAATATTTATCATATATTTTCCTATTATGATTTTTTTTGCACACCAATCTATCCATCAAACATTTATAGTCAGTATCATCGTCAACCAAGTTTATATTATCACTAACATTAAATTCTGTATTCCCGGGAACATTCGATAGTACAATCTGTAAATTATGATACATAGCCTCTAGTGTAGCCAAATCAAAAATGCTTATTCTGTGCAGCATGATGTATACATCCGATATAGAAAACAGATAATTTATTTGCTCATGTTCCATAAAATCAAACTGAATATAATCAACCGAAGAATTAGATAAACAGAGCCTATCCATTTCAGCTCTAACTTTGTCCTTCAGCACTCCATTAGCAACAACAATCCATCTAATTTTCTTCGTTACATACTTTGAAATTATTTCCAAAAACATCGGTATCCTATCCATACCCTTTGAAGTAGTCATTTGACCAACACTAAAAAAAGTTATATAGTCATCATCCTTTTCTACTCCACTTACAGGACAATATGATTTAAAATTACTCGGAAGCAACGTATTATATGCCGCATCTCCTCCTTTATATTTTAAATCATATCCCCCCCAAGTCTTTCCAAAAAAATATTTTGCCCCACTACTAGGAAAAACTACACAAAATGCGTTTCGCAAGCTAAATTCTTCTAACCTATATATCAATTCCTTCTCTTTTTCTCTTAAACATATCCCCATTTTCTCCATTTCATAAACCGTCTCGCCTTGGCTATGATATACTAAAGCATATTTCTTTCCATTTGCAGCTAAACCTGCTGCTGAAAAAATATCATGAGAAATATATGCTGTATCCTCATCTTTAGATGATATTTCCTTTGCAAATTCCACTGCGCCTAAAACATTAGGGCATGTATAATCCAAACTAAGCGATATCCAATTTTCTTTTTTATAGCTATAACACAGATCGATGTTATTATATTTATCTCCCAATAAAACCTCTTGTGTATACAGAACTTTTCCAGCACCTCCCATCATTGCAATTTTTGATATATCAAATGTCCTATATGCAATACTTCTTACCTTCGTAATTTTTTCTTTTATATGTTTTTTTTCTACCTTTATGATATCATTAACATATCGCAAAGAATTATCTATTATTTCCTTCTTGCTCAATCGTACCAACGACTCTTCTTTTACCAAAAAAATTCTATCATCATTTATATATTTTCTTAAAAAACCATATATACTTTCAGCATTACTATTAACTGCCTTATCATTCCCTGCAATTAGATATATCAATTCTTTTTTCTCTTCTTCAGCATCGAATTTCGATATCTCTATGCCTAATATTGACTCTCCACATTTCTTTTCATCATTATCATAAACAATAATATTTTTTATATCATCTTCTATTAATCGAAAAATCAATCGTTGTCCATAGTGCCCTGCTCCAAAAACGGCAAAATTACAATTTCTATTCTCACTTACGACTTCATTATAATCAAACCATTTCACGTTAATTTATCCTCCGTCAGTTCTAACATTTTCCTCTGTCACTCTATCATTTATTCAGTTGTCGTTTTCCTTATCAAACCACACCATCTTAGAACAGACTATCAAAATCCACCCGTTCGAATACCTCCAGTTTCCCTCCCCGAGTAGCGTTGTATATCTTCACGCCTTTTTCCTCTGCATAGTGGCGCGCAACTTGATAGCTCACAAAAGTCTCCTGTACTGGGAATGACGTTCGCGGCTGTTTGTCTGTACGACTGCAATATTCTTCAATAAAATGATTTCCTTCATCCTGAGGCATTCCTTTGTAATCGCAATCCGCTCCAATCAAGTATATTTCTTTAAAGCCCATGTACATCGCCATTTGCAGGCAAGAAAAGACGACTGTTCTCCCTCCTGAGACAAACCGACTTATTTCCTTAGAAAATCTTGGCCATCCATTCACTCTGTCATTCGAGAGATGATAAACATGCATATTTTCCCCCAACGGTTTAGCAGACCACTGGGAGATACCCGTATCAGCCAAAAAAATATTTGGCAACTTCAAATCCCTCACCTCATGCTCATATTCCGTTAAGCCATGCATGTCTTCAAATAAATAATAATCTGGCCGCCATTGCGTTCTATCGAAACATCTATAGACCATATTCACACTCATACATAGCTCATTTTTCTCATGCAACCTATCCAGATCTGCTAGTCTAAGACTTGGACCAGTTGCCACAATAAAGAGCCTTCGCTCCGCTCTCTTATGTATGTTAAAATATTTTCTAAGTTCCGGATGATGATATTTATCCATCTGCAAAGCAAGATTCCAAAAATCCTCAATTCTATTGGCTGGATATACGCAACTTGCCGTTTCGATATTTTTTTCTGCACACAATATAACATTTTTATTGTTTGGCTTAGTCTCTACTCTTATACCTAACTGCTGTGCTTGTTCAAAAGTGATACCTTCAAGCCCTGGAAGAAAAGAAACTTCCTGCCATCCATGCTGTTTGAGATATTCATATAATAAAATAGCAAAAAGATTGATACCATAAATATACAAAGGTAATTCTTTAGGGAATCTACTTAAATTAAGATCTCCAAAATGAACCGGCATTCCTAAAGAAATTTCAGATGGTTCTTCTACCGTATAAATAACAGGTATATCCTTATAATCGTGAAGAACAAGGTTTATCTCATCAGCATAAAGCGGGGAAACAATAATAGGATACCCAGCATAATCCTTCTGATATCTCTCAAAAGATATTACCGGAATCCCCTCTAATGAATCCATTACTTTATGGTTCTTATCGATAAAAGCCACTATCCTTTGCCCCAAAAGACCATGTAGCCGTTTTCCTCTAAGCCCAGCTCCCCAAACTACAAATTCCAACATGTTATCAATCACTCTCTTTTCCTTTCGGGCACTAATATATCTCATTCTATATATTTTTCTATAAATTCATCTATAGGCAAGAAAAAATCATCATATCTCTCCCTAATGACTTCATCATCCCAATTCCACCATTTTATCCGTTCCAAATCCTCTATCTGTTTAGGATTATAACGAAACTTTATAATACGGGCTGGAACACCAGCCACGATGGCATAAGCCGGTACAGTTTTGGTAATAACAGCTCCAGCTGCGGCTATCACTCCATCACCTATGTCCGAATAATTGGTTATAATTACATTCGCTCCCAACCATACATCATTACCAATAGTTATACGATGTACACCTGGCACCTTACCTTGAGGAACAAGTCCCGAAATATACCATTCTTCGGATTCCCAGGCCTCATACGGAACTTCCTTGAATCCCTCTACATTTTCAAATCCACCACTACCAGTCAAAAAAGGCGATGTAGAAAGTAAATTAGTTGGATGATTGTTAATTACTGTGGAACCAGCAGCAAAACTGCAAAAAGCTCCCACTTGTTTTACCAAAGGATGATTACAAAGGCCTCCATAACTATGTTTACCACATTGTGTCTTTTCCCAATTTTTAGGATTCCAAAGGCCTCCACGATTCAAATCCTTTTGAAAAACATCCAATATACGTTTCTCCGAAATAATCCCTAATACTTTTTCGCGGAGTATATCATGTATAGCTGGATCCGCTGTAGCAAGAATTAAAACTATATCTTCATTACCCTCTTTATTCAATTCAATCAATGCAGATGACGCTTTTACATGGGGATTAAATTTACTTATATTTTCATCGAAAATATACACAGGATTCAAGCCAAACTGCTCTTCCAAAATCCTTTTAGTAACAACACCAAGCTCTCCAAAAGGATATATAGCAAACCGTCCCCCCCGAAGGACTTTTGTAAGCTATTTTTGATGCCATTAGAGATTTTTTAAAAGTCAGTCATGTTTCTCATCCTTTAAATAA
>NZ_VTOZ01000002.1:0-174903 GCF_008271345.1 Pseudoselenomonas caprae | reverse complement strand
AACCTTTATCAAAAAGTGTACTTATTGATACGCCCGCAAAATCATCGCAAAATCTGTCGGATAGTCTCAAAACCTATACTTCCACTGCGAAAATCATCCAAAAAATAGACATTCACCCCCCCGTTTGCTATAATGAAGGTTATGAATGTGCTGTCTCAAAAAGTACACTTTTTGAGACAGCACATTGTTTATCCAGCTAGTTTCATTGCACGAAAAAAAGAGCATGGACACACTGCTTTGTGTTTCCATGCTCTTTCTTGTTGTCGTGTTATTTTAGGCATAAAAATAGCCCGCTGTATCTTTTGATACAACGGGCTTTATCTTCAAGTGGTGCGGATGACAGGGGTCGAACCTGCACGTCGTAAGACACTGGATCCTAAGTCCAGCGCGTCTGCCAGTTCCGCCACATCCGCATTACTCTCCAGTATAAGAGAACGTTACTTATTATATACTTCTTTTTTTTGCTTGTCAAACTTTGAACAACTAAGAAACTTAGCTTCCCCAAGTAGTTTTCTAGTTAGGTATATAAAAAAAGCCGCTTATGGTTGCGGCCTTTCTCACATACTAGTTACAAGGGAAGAGCCGACGCTGCTACACATCAGCCGTCCTTTTTGTATCTAAATTATACTACTTCCCCTAATACCTTTCAAGTATTTACATCTTTAAAATTTATTATTCACGTCCGCACCAGCAATGGTTCAAAAATCTTTACGAGCCAGGAGCCAATGCTGAAGCCTTGTTCTACCTTGCCGACTGTCATATCGACGCTGCCAATCGGCTCGCCGTCGTATTTGATGATGGCTTTGCCGATCACGTCGCCGTTCTTGTGCGGGGCAGCGATGACTTTCGGCAGGTCATAGGTGACAGTGTAGTGGGCTGCGTCCTCGCCGTTCAGCAGCGGGTAGTTGATATCACTGGCCAGATAGACATCGGTTGTCGCCTGTTTGGCCCCCTTTACCCAGACGCGGCGGTGCACGCGGTCCTTGGACAGTCCCTTGACCATCTTCACATGGTCAAAGCCGTAGTCAAGGATTGCCTTTGCATCGGTAAAGCGGTCATCCAATGTCGGAGCCTGCATGATTATAGCGATCAGTTCCACGCCATTGCGCTTGGCTGACGCCGCGAGGCAGCCACCTGATGCCTGTGTCCAGCCTGTCTTGATGCCCGTCATGCCTTCGTATTTTCCCAACAGCAGGTTCGTATTCTCTACTGGCAAGGCGTGACCACTCGGAAATGCCCAGCGGATATAGCCGTTCTTCTGCCCAACGATTTCGCGGAACTTTGGATTTTCCATCGCATAGCGCGCGAGTTTTGCCATGTCACGCGGCGTCGAATAATGATTGCCATTCGTCAGTCCATTCGGATTGACGAAATTCGTATCCTTCATGCCAAGCTCGTGCGCCTTTTGGTTCATGCGCGTGGCAAAGGCTGCAACATTGCCGTCGATATGCTCAGCCACAGCTACGGCAGCACCGTTATCCGATACCATCAGCATACCTGTCAAAAGCTCGTCAGCAGTCAGCCTTTGTCCTGCCTTGATGCCCAGCGGGCAATCCTCGGTGGTCGACGCCGTCGGCGAGATAAAAATCTCCGTATGCGGGCCGATGTTTTCCAGCCCGAGGATTCCCGTCATGATTTTCGTCATGCTGGCTGGGTAGTGCCGCTCGTCAGCATTTTTCTCCCAGATGACGCGGCCTGTCGATGCCTCGATGAGAATCGCCGCTCTGGCCTTGATCTGCGGCTCCAATTCGCCATCTTCTGCGCCAGCCAGGGGCATATGTATACTAAGCAGGCAAACGATCAAAATACCTGCCAGGATTTTCCGAAAAAACCTCAAAATTCTCCCAACTCCCTCATAAAAAATAGAGCCTTCCTGCTTGGAAAGGCTCTATTATTATAGCACGTTATCTGCCATTATGCACATGAGGCCAATCAATCTTTTGGCATGGCGAGCCGCAGTGCATCGCTGATGGTCTCAGCGCCATAGAGATGGATGCCGTCGGTCTCACGGGCCAGCTGCCGGTAGTTCTTCATCGGCAGCACGACATGCTCAAAGCCTAATCGCTTGGCCTCGTTGATGCGGATGTCAGCCTGGCCGACAGCGCGCACCTCGCCCGATAAGCCCACCTCGCCAAAGACGATGGTCTTAGGCCGCAGCAGGCGGTTGGCAAAGCTTGACGCCATGGCCACGCAGATGCCGAGGTCAGCTGCCGGCTCGTCGATGCGGATGCCGCCCGCCACCTTGACATAAACATCACAGGCACCGATCTGCAGATGCACACGCTTTTCGAGCACGGCCAGCAAGAGCTGGATGCGCTTGATATCGACCGAATCAGCCGTACGGCGCGGCGGCACATACGGCGTCGGTGCGACAAGTGCCTGCAGCTCGACAAGCAGCGGACGCGTCCCCTCCACCGTCGGTATGATGACCGTACCGCTGTCGCCCACGCGATCAGACAAAAAGAGTTTTGATGCATCCGGCACGTCGACGAGTCCCACCTCACGCATCTCAAAAAGTCCGAGTTCGTTCGTACTGCCAAAGCGGTTCTTGACCGCCCGCAACACGCGGTATTCGGCATTGCGCTCGCCTTCGAAGTAAAGCACCGTATCGACGATATGCTCAAGGACACGCGGGCCAGCCAGATTGCCCTCCTTGGTCACATGGCCGATGACAAAAGCGGCAATGCCGTTCGTCTTAGCAATCCGCAGGAGGTCTACCGAGCACTCACGCACCTGTGAGACACTGCCCGGCGCGCTCTGCACGTCAGGCTTGAAGATGGTCTGTATCGAGTCGATAACCAAAAGATCCGGCTTGATATTGGCCACGTGAGCTTCAATCGTCTCCAGATTCGTCTCGCTGACAACAAAAAGGGTATCGGCGATTGCCTGCAGCCGGTCGGCACGCATGCGCACCTGCCGTGTGCTTTCCTCGCCAGTCACATAGAGTACACGACGGCCGCCGCGTGCCACGTCAGCACAGACTTTTAGCGTGAGGCTTGACTTGCCAACGCCGGGATCGCCGACAATCAGTACCATCGAGCCAGGAATCACGCCGCCACCCAGCACGCGGTCAAGCTCGCCCGAGCCTGTCGCAAACCGCGGCAAATCCTCGACCTGCACCTCGGCAATCGGCTGCGGCTTTACGGCATCCGATAGTCCGAGCCGCAGGCCACCGCCCCCAGCCGGCTCTGGCGTGATGGTCTCTTCGACCATCGTATTCCACGCTCCGCAACCGGGACAGCGGCCAAGCCACTTAGGCGCATCGTAGCCGCATTCCTGACAGACGTAGACCGTTTTCTTTTTCTTTGCCATATCATTTTCCTATCCTTTTCAGCAGGCGGATGGTCCAGCGGCCCAGCCAAATGATAGCCCAGAGCAGGTTCAGGATGAAATCCAGCACTCTGCCGCCAAGGCTTTTGGGGGCCAGTTTATTTTTCGGCATCAGCCTGCTCCTTCTTGGCCGCCTTCGGTTCCTTCTTTACAAAGTCCAGGCTGTCGCCATTCTTGCGGACATAGATGGTATCGCCCGCCTTGAAACTGCGCGCGAGCAAACGCTCAGCAATCGCATCTTCGATGTGTTTCTGCAAAGCGCGCTTGAGTGGCCGCGCACCGTATTTGAAGTCCATACCGGCATCCACGAGCTTGTTCTTCGCCGCCGGACTGATTTCGAGCTTGATTTCCTTTTCTTCGAGGCGCTTCTTGACATCGCGCAGCAGGATATCGACAATCTTCGCAAGCTCAGCCCGCCCAAGCGGACGGAATACCAGCAGCTCATCGATGCGGTTGAGGAACTCCGGCTTGAAGATGCGCTTGACCTCGCCGAGCACACGCTTGCGGGCATTCTCCTCCGCCTGTGCCTCCTCATCAGCAGCACTGCCGATGGCAAAGCCTAACGATGTATTCTGCTTTTTGAGGAAGCTTGCGCCCGCATTCGAGGTCATGATGATGACCGTGTTGCGGAAGTCCACAGTACGTCCCTGGCCATCGGTCAGGCGGCCGTCGTCGAGCACCTGCAGCAGGATATTGAACACGTCAGGATTGGCTTTCTCAATCTCGTCCAAAAGGATGATTGAGTACGGCTTGCGGCGCACCGCATCAGTAAGCTGGCCACCCTCCTGGTAGCCGACATAGCCCGGCGGCGCACCGACCATGCGCGATACGCTGTATTTTTCCATGTACTCGGACATGTCAAAGCGGATGACCGAATCTTCACTGCCAAACAAGGCTTCTGCCAGTGCCTTGGCAAGCTCAGTCTTACCAACACCTGTGGGGCCTAAGAACAGGAACGAGCCAATCGGACGCTTCGGATCTTTCAGCCCTGCCCTTGCCCGGCGGACGGCCTTGGCTACTGCGGTCACGGCCTCACTCTGGCCGATGACACGCCGCATGAGGATTTTCTCCATATTGAGCAGTCGTTCCGATTCCTTGGCAGCCAGCTGACGGACAGGGATGCCCGTCCAGAGGGCTACGACATCAGCGATGTCATCGGCCGTGACCGTGATGTGGTTATTGCCACGCTTTTCCCATTTGCGCCGCGCTTCGTCGAGCGCAGTTTCGGCCGTCTGCACGGCATCGCGCAGCGTAGCTGCCCGCTCATAGTCCTGCGAGGCAACCGCTGCTTCCTTCTCCGTATGCAGCCTGCCGAGCTGCTCACGGATTTCCTGCACCTTGCCTGTAGGGGCTACCTGACGCATGCGTACCTTTGAAGCTGCCTCATCCATCAGATCGATAGCCTTGTCGGGCAGGAACCTATCCGTAATGTAGCGCTGCGACAGGCGGACAGCCGCTTCGATGGCTGCATCCTCGATGGTTGCCCGATGGAATTCTTCATACTTGCCACGCAGGCCATGCAGGATCTTGATGGCGTCCTCCGGTGCCGGCTCCTCGACCACGATGGTCTGGAATCTGCGGGAAAGCGCCGCATCTTTTTCCAGATATTTCTTGTATTCATCGAGTGTCGTTGCGCCGATAATCTGGATTTCCCCCCGCGACAACGCCGGTTTCAAGATATTGGCCGCATCGAGCGCGCCTTCGGCAGCACCAGCTCCGACCAACGTATGCATCTCATCGATGAACAAGATGATATTGCCCAGCCGCTGGATTTCCTCGATGATGCCCTTGAGCCGCTCCTCGAACTCGCCGCGGTATTTCGCCCCGGCGACGAGCGAGGCCATCGACAGCGACACAACCTTCTTGTCCTGCAGCATATAGGGCACAGCTCCCTCGATGATGCGCTGGGCCAGCCCTTCGGCGATTGCCGTCTTGCCGACGCCTGGCTCACCGAGCAGGATGGGATTGTTCTTCGTGCGGCGTGACAAGATCTGGATTACACGCTGGATTTCCTTTTCCCGGCCGATGACAGGGTCCATCTGGGCCTCTTCGGCCATGCGGTTGAGGTCACGCCCGTATTTCTTGAGCAGCGGCGCACCTTTTTCCTTGCGGCCGCGCGCCCGCGTCTCCTGCGGGCCGTCATCCTCCGAATGGGGCTGGTCGATGCGGTCCATGACCTCATTCTGCAAGGCATCGGGATCGACGCTTAGCCGATCGAGCACCTCAACGGCCGCGCCTTCGGTTTCCTGCAGCAGGCTCAGCAGGATATGCTCGGTGCCGATGTAGCTATGGCCGAGTGTCTGTGACTCCTCAACAGCCCCTTCCATAACACGCTTGGCCCGTGGCGTATAGTACGGATTATCCGATGGATATTCCGCCTCCTTGGCCACGAGACTGCGGATCTGGCTCACAGCTGCCTCAAAGGTGATACCGAGCGCCTGCATGGCCTGGGCTGCTACGCCCTCACGCTCGTGCAGCAGACCGAGCAGGATATGCTCGGTACCGATGTAGTCCTGCTCCAAGTCCTGTGCCACATACTGGGCAAATTCAATCGCCTTGATGGCACGATTGGTAAAGTGATTTCGAAAATTCATGGATGTTCCTCCGCGCTCACGCGATGGTCCAGCAGCGCTTGCCGCGTCTTGCGGGCCCTGAGCCGGTCGATTTCTTTCTTGGACATGTTCGCATTCTCGGCCAGATTCTGCAGATAACTCTTGCGGCTTACCGTCAGGATATCCGCATAGCAGTCAGCTGTTACCTCACTGATGAGCTTGAGATCAATGCCGAGACGAACCTTCGATAAAAGCTCCATCGTCTCCTTTTCGGACAGCAGCCGCGCATAGGCCAGCGTGCCATAAGCACGCCATACTTCATCTTCGAGCTGCTCCTTGCGATAGAGTGCCAATGCCTTGCGGGCCCGGCGTTCATGCGCTACGATTTCCGTCACGGCACTCTTGAGATTCTCGATGAGCTCCTCCTCCGAAAAGCCCAGCGTCAGCTGGTTGGCAATCTGGAACAGGCAGCCCACCGGCTCCTTCGCATCGCCGTATACCGCGCGTACAGCCAGCCCGAGCTGCGGCGAAATATTGATGATGCTGCCGACATTGCGCGTGAATACCAGCCCCGGCAGATGCAGCAGCACCGAAGCCCGCAGGCCCGTGCCGAGATTTGTCGGGCACGACGTAAGATAGCCCATCTTCTCATCAAAGGCAATATCGAGCTTGGACTCGATGAGATCATCGAGCGTTGAAGCTGTACTCATCGGCAGGTCAAGATTGAGCCCCGGCGCCCAGCACTGGATGCGCAAATGATCCTCTTCGTTGACCATGATGCTGATGCAGCGGTCATCCGACACATAAGCCGCCCGATGCTGGGGATTCTTGACGAGATTCTCCGTAATCAACTGCTTTTCAATCAAGACTTCACGCTGTACCGTCGACAACCGCTCGACATCGACACGATCAAACGGCATCCCCATCGATTTCTCGAGTTCCGGCAAAACACCATCCGTCGCTACAAGCACCTTAGCCAGCTGATTGAAGTCGGCCCGGTTCGGGAACGGCTCGCCGCGCAGGTTGCGTGCCAGGCGGATGCGGCTGGCAATGACGACATCGCTATCCGTGCCGCCGCTCTTCAGCCAGGTAATATCCTTATCCCGCAGCAGTTCATTGATTGCCATCAGCTGCACCTCCTTCCTTCAGCGCCAATTGTGCCTCTAATGCCCGTATCTTATCGCGCAGTTCTGCAGCCCGCTCGTATTCTTCCTGGGCCACACTTTCCTGCAGCTTTTGGCGCAGCATACCGATTTCGTGCTTGAGCTCAATCGTGCCGCCCGTGCGATGCGGGATCTTGCCACGATGCAGGCTCGAGCCATGGATGCGGCGCAAAAGCGGCTCAAGCTGCTGGCGGAACGTCTTGTAGCAGTCTGCGCAGCCAATCTTGCCCGACTGCTGAAAGTCGCGATAGCTCATGCCGCAGCTCGGGCAGACCAGCTCCCGCTGCCCCGCCTGCTGCACTTCCTCTGCATCCGTATGATTGCTGAAGATTCCCTTGAGGAAATCATCCATCGATACATTGCGTGTATGATGCTCGGTTGCCATGAACTCACCGTACGCAGCCGCACATTTCTCGCAGAGATTCTTCTCCACGCGCCCGTCGGGGCCAATCTGGGTAATATGAACGACCGCCTCGTTGCGGCCGCAATCGTCACATAACATCTGCTTCTCCTCCTTTGCGGAAACTACAATCTGCTACGAGAAATTTTCCAATGTCAGCAGCAGGGATTTCAAAAGATGCACGCGTTCCTCATCCGTACAGTTCGGCGACTCGAATGCCGATACCACGACCTGCATCACGAGTGCTGCCTCACGATTCGTTATCATCTGATGCTGCAGCAGATAATGGACCATGGACTGTACCATCGGCAGCTCCGTATCCTTATCTATCTTATCGAGCATGTCCTGATAGACCATATTGCGCGTCGGCACCTGTACGATGCGGATAAAGCCGCCCAGACCACGGCGGGATTCCACGACGAAGCCCTTATCCTGTGTAAACCTTGTCGACAGCACATAGCTGATCTGCGACGGCGCACAGGAAATCTCATCGGCAATGTCCGTACGCCGCAGCTCTACCTTGCCATCCTGTTGTGCCGCCAGCTGGCGCAGGATATAGGCCTCTATCAAATCTGCGATATTGCTCACGTTAATCACCTTCTATTATAATTGACCATTTGACTTTTATCTTATTCTATTATAGCGCCTTTGCACAGATTTTGCTACTGGGAAAATATGGCAACGAAAAAGGAGCTGACCGAGCAGCTCCTTTATGGCCTTATCCGGCAGACTTCGTCTGCCACCTTCCCCTTAGAGAAGACTTTATTGCAGTGCAGTCTTGAGGGTTTCCATATTATTTTTCATCGTATCTATGTATGCATCCATAGCAGATTCATTTGCCTCGCCCGTTACGATTGGGTCGAGCGTATAGATCTTGGCACCTGTCTCACGGGCAATAGTCTCAGCCGCCGACGGCGAGTACTGTGGCTCGACGAACAGGACCTTGACAGGCAGTGCCTTGACCTTCGCGATGGTATCCTCAAGCTCCTGCGGCGTCGGCTCCGTGCCGGGCTCGCGTTCGATGACGCTGACGATATTGAGCTTGAATTCCTTGGCCAGATACGGGAAAGCCTCATGGAACGTCACGATATCCTTATGCGGCAGTTCATCGAGCGCCGCGTGCATCTCTTTTTTGAGCGCTTCAAGCTTCGTGCAATACTCAAGCGCATTCTTGCGATACGCGTCCTGATGGGCAGGGTCCGCCTCGCAGAGCTTGGCCGTGATGGCTTTGACCTGCGCAATCGAGTATGTCACCGACGTCCATACATGCGGATTTTCTTGCTCACCAGTCTTTAAAAGATTGATATCCTTATAATCCGCTGCCTCGATGACCTTGAGCTTCTTATTCTGCTTCACAGCTTTATCGAGGAAGCTTTCCATGCCCGCACCATTGACCACGAACACATCCGCCTTCTCCAGCATCTTCATATCCTCGGTCGTCAGCTGATAGTCATGCAGGCAGCCCGTCTGCGGTTTCGTCATATTGACGACTTCCACGCCATCAACACCCTTGGTGATATTGATGACATCGATATACATCGGATAGAACGAAGTCACGATCGTAAAATTCTTCTTATTGCCACTCTGCTGTAAAGAACTGCAACCAGCAGCCGTAAAGGCCAGCACCAGTACGAGCAGCAATGCTGCTATTTTTTTCAAACAAATCCTCCTTTAGCCCCATGGGCTGATTCTGCTTTCCTCTGCCATTACAGATTCATTGTAGCAAACGTGTCAAGCCAAGCTTAGGACTGCAGCCACAGCCGCTGGTATTTTTCCAGCTGGCGGCCAAAATGCATGATGATGCTTTGTGCCATCGCCGGCTCCCTGCGCATGACGCTTTCCATGGTGATCCGCGGAATGACGAGCAACAGTGCCTGATCGGTCAATACTTCCAAAGCCAGCTGATTCCTGCGCTTGGGCAAAAGGACGCTATCATTTGCCCAGGCTTTCTCCGCGACAATGTCCAGCGTATTATACCAGCCATCGCCAGTTTCCATGCTGCGGGCCAGCTTGCCCCGCACGACAAACAACAGCTGCTCCTCCACATCCTGCCCGAAAAGCCTGTCGCCCTCATAGCAAGTAAGCAGTTTAGCCGTCCCTGCAAAGGCCTGCACCAATCCTTTGTCGCACGACTGGAGGAGCTCCAGCTGTAGCAGTGCATCCAGCAGGTTCGTCCGCTGCTGCACCGGCTTGGCCGCCATGCTCTGGGACCGCCGCCGGCTCCAGTTCGCGCGGAAGGCACTGTAAGGCTGCTGCCAATCCATGACCATCTGGCGCAGCATCAGGATATAATCCTGCGCCAGCTTCTCGATCCCGGCTGGCTGGAAATACCGGCAGTCATACGCAAAAGTTATAGCAATCTCCCATTCGGCATAACGGAAACGCACACCCAGATGCAGCTCCCGCGTATCCCATACCTCCTGCGTCACAATGCGCCCTTCCCGCTTGCCCTGGCGCTGCGAATAGCTTCCCTCATCCTGCAGGAAATCACCGAAATTCAATACATGGTAAAAGCCCTTTTCCTGCTGGTCCAGCACCGCCTGGATATCCTTGCGGGCCAACGCCGCATACGAAGTCGAGACCAGAAACTGCTTGAACACCTGCTCCGTCAGCTCCTGCACCTTGGGATCCTCTGCCACGCGGACGCGCAGCGGCAGCATGCTCTGACTGCCACGGCCCGCCTCACTGCCCGGTGCCAGCAGGCAGAAGGCCACATCGCGGCAGTCGTTCTCTCCCTGCAGGAGCAAGCCCCAGGCCGTCTGCAGGACAGACATCAAGACCTTCTTGTTGTCCTTCGACAATTCCTTCAGATCAGACAGCACGTCACTGGGGATATGCGTCAGATAATTCTGCTCCTGGCGTTCCTGTCCGGCATCCTGTCCGCCAGCGCCTGTCTCTTCATATGGCAGGTGGGAAAGCCCCGGCAGGTCACTGAGCAGCTGCCGCCAATAGCTGCGGATGGACTCGGCTCCCCCTGCCGTGGCAGTCGCCGCTGCCGGCGCCTTCTCCAAGGGCAGGTTGTGTATATAGCGGAAAATGTTGCGGACATCGAAATTATCCATCACGGCCTGCACACCAGTCACGACTACCGCATACTCCGAGGCCCCCGTATGATAGACCGCAAAACGCAGCAGGCTGCCATAGCGCAGATCAAAGCCCTGGCGCAGATCAGCCTCCATCAGGCGCCGCAATTGCTCATCCAGATCCTTTCCCGACGTCTGTTCCAGATTGCGATAGATGATCACCGGCAGATTCCGCCGCTCCTTGAACACCACAGCCAGCATCTTGTCTCCGGCCACACAGTAATTCGTCCGCAGGACATCCTCCTGCTCAGTCAGCGTCCGGATTGCCAGATTGAAGCGCAGGGGCAGCAGTTTCCCCTCCAGCTTATAGAGATTCTGCCGCAGGGGACTCACTGGCGTTGTCTCCCCATACGTCACCACTTGCCGCTCGCTTTCCGTCAAGTCCCTGACATATTGTATCCGATGGGCCGTATATCCCCGGCGTTCATCCAGCTGTGCGCCATACAGCTGGCGAAGACTTCCCTGCTGCCCGGCTGGCAGCTCCTCTACACTCCATTTACGCACGTTGATCAGCGCTCCTCTACATCATGATCCTAAGGCAGTTTATGCCACTGTTATCCTTAGGATTTCGCCAAAATGACAGTTTTTCCCTGCTTGACACGTGAAAAACATCCCGGCATCACCGGCAGCAAAAAAACTCCCCTCAGGAAAATCCTGAAGGGAGCCTTCACGCAATATCCGATCTGTACGGCTTAGCCGAGGATCACCAGCGACTCATGAGCTTTGACGCTCTGGCCAGCATCGACGTTGAATTTCTTGACAACGCCATCAGCATCAGCAGCAATCTCGTTCTGCATCTTCATAGCCTCGAGAATCAGCAGCGTCTCGCCGGCTTTGACAGCCTGGCCTTCGCTGGCAACGAGTTTGACGATCTTGCCCGGCATCGGAGCATCGATGGAATGCTCACCAGCGCCAGCGGCAACAGCCTCTTTCTTCGGAGCTGCCGGTGCAGCCGGAGCCGGTGCCGGAGCAGCTTTCGGAGCCGGTGCAGCAGCCTTCGGAGCTGCCGGAGCAGCGGCTTTCACTTCCTCGACTTCTACTTCATAAGCATTGCCGTTAACGGTAATATTGAACTTTTTCATTAATAATTCCTCCAAATACCTTCAACTTCGGAATCAATCAAAACTGTTTGGCCAGACCGCCACGAGCGGACAGAGCCCATACATCGCTGCGCTTGATGCGAACAGCGATGACTTTATTCGACATCATCATCTGGACAGCAGCCGTGATAGCAGCTACTACCTCAGGCGATACGCCATTTGCTTCTGTTTTCATAGCACACCCTCCGATCAAAGCGGAATATTGCCGTGCTTCTTAGCCGGGCCAACTTCACGTTTGCTGGCCAGTGCATTGAGGGCCGTGATGATACGCGGACGCGTCTCTTTCGGCTCGATGACCATATCGACGTAGCCGCGCTCTGCAGCAACGTACGGCGTAGCAAAGTTCTCGACATACTCAGCCGTCTTGGCATCCTTATCCGGATCTTTGCGGAAGATGATGTTCGCAGCACCTGCCGGGCCCATGACAGCGATCTCCGACGTCGGCCAAGCCATGACCTGGTCTGCGCCGAGCTCACGGCAGCACATAGCGATATAGGAACCACCGTATGCCTTACGCGTGATGACCGTGACCTTAGGAACCGTAGCCTCGCTGTATGCATAGAGCATCTTCGCGCCATGACGGATGATACCGTTGTGCTCCTGATCGACACCTGGCAGGAAGCCCGGTACATCGACGAGGTTGACGAGCGGGATATTGAAGGCATCACAGAAACGGATGAAGCGAGCCGATTTATCCGAAGCATCAACATCGAGGCAGCCAGCCATGACATTCGGCTGGTTGGCGATGATACCTACGCTGCGGCCATCAAAGCGGGCGAAGCAGCAGATGATGTTCGTAGCAAAATGCTCATGAACTTCATAGAACTCGCCATTATCGACGATGGAGCGGATGACATCCTTCATATCATATGGCGCATTCGGATTATCCGGGATGACCGTGTTGAGTTCCTCATCCTGACGATCCGGATCATCACCGGTCTCCATGATCGGTGCATCTTCCATGTTGTTGCTCGGCAGGAAGGACAGCAGGTAACGGATCTGCTTGATGCAGTCGTCCTCATCCTCAGCTGCGAAGTGAGCAACACCGCTGCGCGTGTTATGGGTCATAGCACCGCCCAGAGCCTCAGCCGTCACTTCCTCAGCCGTTACCGATTTGATGACAGCCGGGCCCGTGATGAACATCTGGCTCGTGTTCTTGACCATATAGATGAAGTCCGTGATAGCCGGGCTGTATACAGCACCGCCGGCGCACGGTCCCATGATGACCGAGATCTGCGGGATGACGCCCGACGCTGCCGTATTGCGATAGAAGATACCACCATAGCCAGACAGAGCATCGACTGCTTCCTGGATGCGGGCACCGCCCGAATCATTAATGCCGATGCATGGAGCGCCCATCTTCATGGCCAGATCCATGACTTTCCAGATCTTATGGGCATGCTTCTCACCCAGCGAACCACCCTCAACGGTGAAATCCTGTGCGTAAGCATAAACCAGACGGCCGTCGACCGTACCATAACCCGTTACAACGCCCTCGCCCGGGAGTTCTTTCTTCTCCTGGCCGAAGTTCGAGCAACGATGTTTCATGAACATATCGAGTTCGACGAACGTACCCTCATCAAACAGCTTGTTGATGCGCTCACGGGCCGTCTGTTTGCCCTTTGCGTGCTGCTTGTCGATACGAGCCTGACCGCCGCCCTGCATGATATGCTCTTTTTTTGCATGCATTAATTCAATCTTTTCCTGAACAGTAGCCATTATATACCTCCTATAATTAGCTTGTGAGCATCCTGTCAATGACAAAATCCTCATGTACTGCAATCTCTATTTTGCACTATTTGTGTGAAAATTGCAAGACTAATTTATTACCAGGTATCAATCGCGCTGGCAAAGTTCGAGCAGGACACCATGCGAAGCCTTCGGATGGACAAAGGCAATCTTAGCACCGCCGGCACCGATGCGCGGCGTTTCATCAATCAGACGGACACCTTTCTCTTTGAGATCAGCCAGAGCTGCCTCCAGGTTGTCTACACGCAGGGCAATGTGCTGGATGCCACCACGGCCGCCATTCTTCTCGATGAATTTTGCAATCGGGGAAGTCTCATCCGTTGCTGCTAAGAGCTCAATCTCGCTGCCATTCGGCGTCGGGAAAAAGCCCGTCGTCACTTTCTGCTCAGCAACCGTCTCCTCACCGTTAGCCGGCAGGCCAAGCATATCACTCCAGAAGGAACCGACTTCCTTGAGGTCCGAAACAGCAATACCAATATGATCTACACCTAATACTTTGAACATGATGAATTCCTCCATTCGGATAAAAGATTTATTTGAGCATCTCGCCCATAACCTCACCAATCACCGTGTATGGATCGGTCTTATGCTGCTTGATCTGCTCTACATAGCCATCCAGTCTGCCACTATCGACAATCTTGCTCTTGATGTAGCTGCCGATGTTGCTGCTGAGGATGTCAAGCATCTCATCACGGGTACGCTTCGTGCGGCGCTTGGCCAGCTCGCCATTGCCCTCGATATACGTCCTGTGCTTATCTACAGTTCCTAACAGTTCGGCTATGCCTTCATTCTGGCTGGCTACCACCTTAGTGATCGGCGGACGCCAATCCGTCATCAGACTGTCAAGATCAAGCATCATGTTGATCTCGCGGACCAGCTTGTCCGCACCATCAAGATCAGACTTGTTGATGCAGTAGAGATCCCCGATCTCCAGGATGCCTGCCTTGATTGCCTGGATGTCATCGCCCATGCCCGGAATCAATACGACCATCGTCGTATCCGCGGCCTTGACGATATCTACCTCTGACTGTCCAACACCGACGGTCTCGACGATGATGATGTCCTTTCCAAAAGCATCCATTGCCTTGACAGCATCGGCGGTCTTATGCGAAAGACCACCCAGGCTGCCGCGGGTGCCCATACTGCGGATAAAGACTCCCTCGTCAAGTGTCAGTCCATTCATGCGGATGCGGTCGCCTAAGATGGCGCCGCCCGTGAACGGGCTGGTCGGGTCAACAGCGATTATACCAACGGTCTTTCCCTGTGCACGGTACTCTCTTGCAATCTTGTCCGAGAGGGTACTCTTGCCTGCACCTGGCGGCCCCGTGATACCCAAAACATAAGCATGACCGGTGTGGGGATAAAGCTTCTTCATGATGTCTGTCGCTTCATCGTATTCATTCTCGATAGCCGTGATGGCCCGTGAAAGTGCCAGCCGGTTGCCTTTGAGCAGTTCTTCTGCGATATCCAAAATGCCACCACCTTTCGGTAGTTTCTACATAAATAAGGCCGGGCAAGAGCCGGAGACCGGAATGTGTCTCCTGACTCTCCTTCCCAGCACCATTGTTTCTTAGAGTTTTACATGCTCATTGATGAATTTGACAACATCACCAGTCGGAGTGCCCGGCGTGAACACTTCCGCAACACCGGCCTCTTTGAGAGCCGGAATATCGCCTTCTGGGATGACACCGCCACCGATAATCAATACATCGTTCATGCCATTCTTATGGAGAAGGTCGACGACTTTCGGGAACAGATGACCATGAGCACCCGAAAGAATGCTCATAGCAACAACATTGACGTCCTCCTGCAGAGCAGCTTCAGCAATCTGCTCCGGCGTCTGGCGAAGCCCCGTATAGATGACCTCGAAGCCAGCATCACGCAGCGCGCGGGCAACGACCTTAGCGCCGCGGTCATGGCCGTCAAGGCCCGGTTTAGCAACTAATACTCTGATTTTCTTTTCCATTTTGAATTCCTCCAAAAACGTAAACGCTATTCTTGTCCGATTGTTCGCGATAGAGACGCTTACAGGCTGACATGAGCCTCATACTCGCCGAATACCTCGCGCATGACGTTGCAGATTTCGCCAAGGGTTGCATACGTCTTGACAGCAGCGAGGATATGCGGCATGAGGTTTTCGTTCTCATCCTGGCAAGCCTTCTTGAGGTCAGCCAGTGCAGCTTTTACTGCCTCATTATCGCGTTTCGCTTTCATAGCCTCGACTTTAGCCTTCTGACGTTCGCCGACGGCCTCGTCGACTTTCAGCAGGCCTTTTGGAGGTTCTTCTTCCATCTGGAATTTGTTGACACCGACGATGGTGCGGGCACCAGACTCGACATCCATCTGCCATTTGTAAGCAGAATCCTGGATTTCTTTCTGGATGTAGCCCTTCTCGATAGCAGCGACAGCACCACCGAGATCGTCGATTTTCTTGATATAATCCCAAGCCTCTGCCTCGATGCTGTTGGTCATGGACTCTACATAGTAGGAACCAGCCAGCGGATCGATGACATCAGCCAGACCGCTCTCATACGCAACAATCTGCTGGGTGCGCAGGGCAATCGTAACGGATTCCTGCGTCGGCAGAGCCAGAGCCTCATCACGGGAGTTCGTGTGCAGGGACTGGGTACCGCCCATGACAGCAGCTGCTGTCTGCAGGGCAACGCGGACGATGTTGTTGTTCGGCTGCTGAGCCGTCAGCATCGAACCTGCCGTCTGCGTATGGAAACGCAGCTTCATGCTCTTATCATTCTGCGCATGGAAACGCTCTTTCATGACTTTTGCCCAGATACGGCGGGAAGCACGGAACTTCGCCACCTCTTCGAGAACGTTGTTGTGTGCGTTCCAGAAGAAGGACAGACGGCCAGCGAAATCATCAATCTTGAGGCCCGCTTTGATAGCAGCCTCGCAGTAAGCGATACCATCAGCAATCGTGAAGGCGATTTCCTGTGCAGCCGTCGAACCGGCCTCACGGATATGATAGCCGGAGATGGAGATCGTATTCCATTTCGGTACATTCTTTGAGCAATACTCGAAGATATTCGTGATAAGGCGCATGGACGGACGCGGCGGGAAGATATACGTACCGCGAGCGGCATACTCCTTGAGGATATCGTTCTGGATCGTACCGCGCAGCTGGTCAGCTGGCACACCCTGTTTCTCAGCTACAGCGATATACATAGCCAAGAGGACCGAAGCCGGTGCATTGATCGTCATTGACGTCGAAACCTTGCCCAGGTCGATCTGGTCGAACAGCGTCTCCATATCAGCCAGCGAGTCGATGGCAACACCAACCTTGCCGACCTCACCTTCAGAAATCGGATCCGTGGAATCGTAACCGATCTGCGTCGGCAGGTCAAAAGCACAGGACAGGCCCGTTGCACCGTTCTCGATCAGCATGCGATAGCGTTTGTTGGACTCCTCAGCTGTGGAGAAGCCTGCATACATGCGCATCGTCCAGAAGCGGCCGCGATACATCGTCGGCTGGACACCACGCGTATACGGATAAACACCTGGGAAGCTAATTTCATCAGCATAATCCGTATCCTTGATGTCAATCGGCGTATAGAGGCGTTTTTCCGGCAGGTGCTCACGCTCCGGGAAACGTGCAATTGCTTTTTCAACGCTGGCTTCGTATTTGGCGAGCTCAGCCTGGATTTTCTCATTGCTCATTTGGGAATTCCTCCTGATTCATTCAGTCAATCTATATATCTATATTATCTGTATGTGATTTTCTTATTTAGCCATGCTGCCCGTCTTGACGAAACGCTCATGGAAGGAAAGCGCCTCTTCAAGGATATGCGGCGTATGGGCATGCTTCGTTGCCTCAGTCGCACGATTGAAGTAATCGAGCAGGATTGGGCGGTAATCCGGATGCGCGCAGTTGTTGATGATTTCCAGCGCACGCTCACGCGGTGCCTTGCCACGCAGATCGGCGATGCCCTGCTCCGTGATGATGATATCCACATCATGCTCCGTATGATCGATATGCGAGCAGAATGGAACGACAGCCGAGATCTTGCCTTCTTTGGCAATCGACGGCGTGTAGAAGATGGTCAGGTAAGCGTTGCGGGCAAAGTCGCCGCTGCCACCGATACCATTCATCATCTTGGTGCCTGTGATATGCGTCGAGTTGACGTTGCCATAGATGTCAACCTCAATGGCCGTATTCATGGCAATGACGCCCAGGCGATGGACAACTTCCGGACTATTGGAGATTTCCTCCGGACGCAGCAGCAGATATTTCTTGTATTTCGCTACATCCTTATAGAAACGTGCCATGCCCTCCGGGGACGGGCTGAATGCCGTGCCCGATGCGAAGTTGAGCTTGCCCGCATCGATAAGATCGAGCATGCCGTCCTGAATGACCTCGGTGTAGACCGTCAAATCTTTGAGATCTGAATCGACGAAGCCGGCGATAACTGCATTGGCAACGTTGCCGACACCAGACTGCAGCGGCAGCAGGTTCTTCGGCATGCGGCCAGCCTCGATTTCCTTGTTGAGGAATTCGAGCGTGAACTCGCTCATCTTCTTCGAATCTTCATCGATTGGTTTCAATGGACGCGTGTGATCGGGGATATCGCAGGGAACAATGTATTTGATCTTTTCCGGCGTACACGGGATATACGTCGTACCCACACGGTCATTGGCCTTGACGATTGGAATCGGCAGGCGGTTCGGCGGGTCCATCGGGATGTAGACATCGTGCATGCCTTCAAGATCCAGCGGCTGCGAGGTATTGACCTCGACGATAACGACATCTGCACTCTGTACATACGATGCAGCATTGCCCAGGGAAGTCGTTGGGATGATATTTCCCTCTTCCGTGATTGCACACGCCTCGACAACAGCGACATCAACATGTCCCAGATAACCGCAACGGCTAAGCTGGGCTGACTCTGACAGATGCAGGTCAAGGTAATCAACCGAACCATCGTTGATCTCATTGCGCAGAGCTTTATCCGTCTGATACGGCAGACGCTGCTTGATGCCATGAACCGATGCCAGTGCATCATCCAGTTCCGGACCAGTAGAAGCTCCCGTCCACAGATTAATCGCAAATGGCTCCTTCTTCATGCGTTCAGCAAGTGCAAGTGGAACAGCCTTCGGATACGCGGATGCGGTAAAACCGCTCATTGCAACGTTCATATCCGGTTTGAAGAAAGCTGCTGCTTCTTCAGCCGTTACGATTTTCGCCTGCAATGCCTTATTGCGTACGCGATCGAGAATGTCAATCATGGAAAATCCTCCCTCATCAGTGCCGACCCATTTTCGGTTCCGGCAACAGATTTTAACGTTCGGGACGCTGCATCTTGTTTCGAATTCCTTGTTATGATTCACGGCATGTGGAAGTATAACACGAAGTTATCAACACCATGAATTATAATCATAGATTATTGTAACACTATGCTCTGATTATGTCCCATGACTAAGGATAGCACGAAAAGAAAACGCCGTCAAGATAGTCTTGACGGCGTTTGACGAGAATTCGTTCAATACTTCACATATATTATTTTTTGCTTATTTGCGGGTAATATGATATGACAAGCTACTAAGACCAATTGATAAATCTTCATTGACAATATGCATGGTTTCAGGAACTTCCATCTTGATTGGGGCAAAATTCCAGATGCCCTTGACTCCCGCATCGACGAGTTTATCCGCCACCCCTTGTGCAAAGGCTGCCGGTACAGCAATGATACCGATATGGATATTGCGTTCCTTGACGATTTTCTTCATATCACGGATATCTTCTACCTTGACATGATTGACCGTCGTCCCAATGACATTCGGATCCTGATCGAACAGGGCCACAAGGTTGAAGCCCAGCGTCACAAAGTTCTGATAGTTCGCCAATGCCGCTCCCAGATGGCCAATGCCGACCACAGCAATATTCCAATGGTTGTTAAGCCCCAAAATCTCACCGACATTGCGTTTGAGTTCATTGACATAATAGCCTACGCCCTTTTTGCCGAACTGGCCAAACGAAGCCAGATCCTTGCGGATCTGCTCCGGCGTGATGCCCAGCCGGCGGCCCAGCTCATCGGAGGAGATGATATCGATCCCCTCATCCTGTGCCAGCCGCAACGTCCGGAAATATAAGGGAAGGCGGTCGATCGTTGCCTTGGATATATTCACTTGACCTTTCATAAAACGCCTCCCTATCCTTCTTGTTGTTCTTTCACTTCATGCATGAGCGCTAAAGCTGCTGCCAGTGCCGCCATCATCCAGAGGAACATCGACGAGGGGATATTGAACAGCAGATCGTCGGTGAAGCCATTGAGCGCCACCGACAGGACAGCCAGCCCCAGCCCCAGGGACAAACCGCCTAACAGGCGGTGATCCTGCCAATCGCGGCAATCCTGCCAGAAGGGAGTCTCAGGCTGCTCTTTTGCAGCCTGCATGCTCTGCTCGACACGCTGCAGCTCAGCATCAGCCGCCGCATCTTCCCGCAGGTCGAACGGCGTAGCTTCCACCGGCTCAGCAGCAGGCGGCTCGAACCGCTGCCGCAAGGCGGAAAACATTGTGCCGAAGAAGAACCACAGGAACGCCAGTGCTCCGGGGATACCGATCTCTGCAGCATAGTTCAAGTAGAGGTTATGCGCATGCACAATGCGGATATCCGCCCCCTGCAAGTAGAAATCATATTCTGGATAGACCATCCAATACGCCCCCCAGCCTATGCCGAAGAATGGATGATCCTGTATCATCGCCACGGTGCTTTCCCAAAAGGCTAGCCGCATCTCTGCCGAGGTGTCGACCTTCGTGAAGACGGACGTCAGGCGCTCATAGAGCACCGGATCTGCCAATAGCAGGATGCCGCCTACCACAGCGCATCCCAACAGCACACGCCAATCCTTGACCATGCCATACACCAGGAAGATGACCGCGATGACCAGGCAGGCACCGCGCGCATACGTCATGGCCAGGCAAGCGGCCGCAGCCACCATGAATGTACCCAGCAGGATACGCTTTGCCCTGCTGTCAGCCTTGGTAAACAGTCCAAAGGCCAGACAGATGATGATATCGAGATAACCCGCCAGGATATTGGGATTCTCCCAAGTGGAGAAAACACGCTTGCGCAGCTCGGGGAATGCTTCCCCATCGACCCATTTCATCGCGCTGATATCAATGCCAAAGACAAATTGGTAGATACCATAAAGCACGACCAGCACAGCCGCCCCCGCAATGGCCAGCAAGATCTGCCGGACCTGCTGCCCATCGCGGACCTGCTGGCCGACCAGGAAATACGTCAGCGCATAAACGCCCACGAGATTGTACCAGTTATAGAAACTGAAGCCGCGATCTGGCGACGCCAGGATCGAGACGCCACTCAGCAGCAGGAACAGGCAAACAGGGACATCAAGCGGCAGCTGCCGGAACTTGAATGTGCGATCCGTGCGGAAGCGCAGTACCGTAAGCACGACGCCTGTCAGCATGGCCAGCGTAGCACCTGCCGGCCAGAGGGCCAGCAGGAACACTTCAGCCAGTACAGCATACCAGGACCAGTCCTTGAACCGCTTGCACCACTTCTGCCGAAAGGCCTCGCGGCGGCGCTGGTGGATCTCGCGCATGGAATCAGACTCCACAGCCATCACATTACCCCCTTCCGTTCAAGCAAGAGCTGGCGGACACCGCCAACCAGATACAGCGACCCCGCCATGACCAGCAGTTTTTCCCCGTTGGCCAGCTCTAGCGCTCTATCCAGTGCTTCGCCATTATCAGCGATAGCCTCGACATGCTGGACATGAGGTGCTACCCGCTTGGCGAGCTCCTGCGGATCAGCCGCCCGTTCCGAATCAGGGACAGTCACCACGACCGTATCATTGGGCCGCAGCAGGATATCCAGCATCGTCTCGATATCTTTGTCTTTCAGGATACCGAGCAGCAGCACACGCTGCTGGGCCGGGAAATACAGATCCAGGCTCGTGCGCAGCGCGTTCATGCCGGCAGGGTTATGGGCCCCATCGACGATCACGGGCTGGCTGCCAAGGGCAATGCGCTCGAAGCGCGCTGGCCAGCTGGCCATCTTCAAGGCCTCGCCAATGGTTTTCTCATTGACGCGCCCATCGATGTTATGGATGAGCTGTGCCGTCATGACTGCCACCGCAGCGTTATCCACCTGGTGACGGCCCAAGAGACGCAGCTCATACGGCATATCCGCTACCCCCAGGAGTGCCGAGGTGAAACGCAGTTGCTGCATGTGCCCATCACAGGACAGATACTCCATCTGGAAATCCTCGCCCGATACAAAAACATCAGCATTTTTTTCCTCAGCCGTCTGGCGGATGATATCCAAGGGAATGCCCGCAGCCGCAGTGACAACGGGAACGCCCTCTTTGATGATACCAGCTTTATGGTGAGCAATACCCTCCAGCGTTCCGCCGCAGCGGTCCGCATGCTCAAAGGTCACGTTCGTGATGACCGAAACCTCCGGCGTGATGACATTCGTCGAATCCAGCAGACCGCCAAGGCCAACCTCGATGACTGCATACTCGACATGGCACATGGCAAAGTAGAAGAAAGCCAGTGCTGTGAGTACCTCAAACTGTGTCGGGCACTCGTCCCCCTCAGCCACCATCTGCTCCACATAGGTGCGGATAGTGCTCAGGCAATCCGCAAACTCCTGCTCACTTATCGGCTGGCCATCGACCTGTATGCGCTCCGTATAGGAGACCAGATGCGGCGAGCTGTACATGCCTGTATGGATATCTGAACGGCGCAGGATGCCGGCAAGCATCGCCGACACCGAACCTTTGCCATTCGTACCAGTCACGTGGATGGTGCGATACCTGTCCTGCGGCACATCCAGGAGCTCCAGCAGCCGCTGGATACGCGTAAGCCCCAGCTTGATGCCAAAGATATTCAGCCCTTCCAGATAGGTAAGAGCTTCCTGATAATTCATGTTACGATTCTCCTATCTTAGAGCTTCGCCAAATCCTGGATGCGGCTCTCCACCGATTTTTTCTTTTCTTCATAGCCGGCAAGTTTTTCTTTCTCACCAGCGACAACCTGCTCCGGCGCCTTCTTGAGGAAGCCTTCGTTGCTGAGTTTGCCCGTAAGGCGTTTGATTTCCTTCTCCAGTTTCTCGAGTTCCTTATTGAGACGAGCCGTTTCTTTCTCAACATCGATAAGGCCCTTGAGCGGCAGGTAAATCTCGACGCCATTCACGACACCCGCCATGGCATTTTCCGGTGCAGCAGCACCAGCCGGCAGGATCGTAACCGGCTCCGAGGAAGCCAGCTTGTCAAGATAGCCCGTGTTTTCCGTAAATACCTCACGCAGGGACTCATCCTTGAAGTTCAGGATGACTTCACTCTTCTTGCTCGGTGCCGCCCCGACTTCAGCGCGCATGTTGCGGATGGATTTGATGCTCTCCATGATAGCCGTCATCTGGGCCTCGATAGCATCGCTGATACGGGCTGCATCAGCCTGCGGCCACTCGGAAATCATGATGCTCTTGATGTTCTCTGCATGCGGGACTTTCTGCCAGATTTCTTCGGTGAGGAACGGCATGAACGGATGCAGCAGACGCAGCGTGCCCTCGAGGACATGGGAGAGGACATAGAGTGCCGTATTGCGGGCCCGCACGTTTTCCGTATCATAAAGGCGGGCTTTCGTCAGCTCGATGTACCAATCGCAGAACTCATTCCAGAGGAATTCATAAATCATGCGGCCAGCTTCGCCAAGCTCGAACTTATCGAGATTCTCCGTGACATCGCGGACCGTGCGGGCATAGCGCGAGAGAATCCAGCGGTCAGACAGCGTATAATCTTCCTCGGCCGGCACGAAGTCCTTGTCAAACCCTTCGAGGTTCATAAGCATATAGCGCGATGCATTCCAAATCTTGTTGGCAAAGTTGCGGGCCGACTCGACGCGCTCCCAATAGAAACGCATATCGTTGCCCGGTGTATTACCCGTGATCAGCATGAAGCGCAGCGTATCGGCACCGTATTTCTCGACGACCTCAACCGGATCGATACCATTGCCGAGCGATTTGCTCATCTTGCGTCCCTGGCTGTCGCGGACAAGACCATGGATGAATACATGCTTGAACGGGATATCCTTGCCAAACTCGAGGCCCATCATGACCATGCGGGCAACCCAGAAGAAGATGATATCATAGCCCGTAACGAGCGTAGCCGTCGGATAGAAATGCTCAAGCTCCTCGGTCTTTTCCGGCCAGCCCATCGTTTCAAACGGCCAGAGGCCCGACGAGAACCAGGTATCGAGCACGTCTTCATCCTGATGGATATGTTTGCTATGGCAATGCGGGCACTCGGTAAGGTCTGTACGCGATACACTCGTTTCACCGCAGTCATCGCAATACCAGGCCGGAATGCGATGGCCCCACCAGAGCTGGCGCGAAATGCACCAGTCGCGGATGTTTTCAAGCCACTGGATATAGATCTTGGAGAAGCGCTCCGGCACGAACTGGATCTTGCCGCTCTTTACCGCCTCGATAGCCGGCTTGGCCAGCGATTCCATCTTGACGAACCACTGCTTGGAAACCAGCGGCTCTATCGTGCTGTGGCAGCGCGAACAATGGCCAACGGCATGCTCATGCTCTTCCACCGAAACGAGAACGCCGAGCTCTTCGAGCTCTTTGACCAGGGCTTTGCGGCATTCATAGCGGTCCATGCCCTCGTACTTGCCGGCACCTTCCATCATCTTGCCCGTATTGCTGATGACTTTGATTTCTTCGAGGTGATGGCGCTGTCCCATCTCAAAGTCGTTCGGGTCATGAGCCGGCGTAACCTTTACGGCACCAGTACCGAAGGATTTATCGACGTATTCATCGGCAAACAGCGGAATCTCACGGTTGACAATCGGCAGGATCAGCGTCTTGCCGACGATGTCCTTATAGCGCTCATCGTCTGGATGAACGGCAACACCCGTATCGCCGAACATCGTCTCCGGACGCGTCGTAGCGATTTCGACATACTGGTCCGTGCCTTTGACCTGATAGCGCAGATGCCAGAGATGGCCCTGCTCCGTCTCATGCTCAACCTCGATGTCCGAGATTGCCGTGTTGCAGTCCGGGCACCAGTTCGTGATGCGCGTCCCCTGATAGATGAGACCTTTTTCATAAAGGCTTACGAATACCTCGCGGACAGCCTTCGAGCAGCCCTCGTCCATCGTAAAGCGCTGGCGGTCCCAATCACAGGAGGAACCCAGCGTGCGCAGCTGGTACATGATGCGGTTGCCGTACTGCTCTTTCCAATCCCAGACGCGCTCGAGGAATTTCTCACGGCCGAGCTCGTAGCGGTTCGTGCCCTCTTCGCGCAGTGCGCCCTCGACCTTGGCCTGCGTTGCAATGCCGGCGTGGTCACAGCCCGGAACCCAGACCGTATTGAAGCCCTGCATGCGATGATACCGGATCAGAATATCCTGCAGCGTATTGTCTAGCGCATGGCCCATGTGCAGCTGTCCCGTGACGTTCGGCGGCGGGATAACCATGCTGTACGGTTTCTTGCTCTTGTCGACCTCAGCATGAAAGAATTTGTTCTCCTCCCAGTACTGATACCATTTCTTCTCAAAAGACTGCGGATCATAAACCTTCGGGATATTGTTCCCCTGCTCCTGGATTTCTTCTGCCATGATAAACCTCCTAAAACTAAATAAAGCGCTCTCGTCCAAAAGGACGAAAGCGCCTGCCTTCGTGGTACCACCAATCTTCCCATGCAGACAAAGCCTGCATGACTCAAAGCCGTAACGTGGCCGACGGCCCAGCCTACTCCTTGTTCAGCGGGGCAACTCCGAAGCTACCTTCCAACATCTGATGCAGAGACTCTCACCTGCCGTCTCCTCTCTGAGGCACCGGATTGCTGTACTCCTCTTCTTCCTCGTTGTTAGCGATTTGATGATTCAGATGCCGTTAATTTTATCATACCTGCCCTATATTTGCAACGCCCGAAATTTTATCATTTAATAATTGAAACGTATATGCGAAGCGATTATACTATAACTAGTATTGTACGTAGGAGTTTGGATTGCTATGAATTTTTCGTCGATATCCCTTAGCAAAATAGTTGCCATCCTGACCATCGGCATGGCCTTTACGGTCGTCGTCGTCGGCAGCGTATCGGTCTCAGTCACCAATCAGAACCGCGTCGCCATGGGTGTCCAGGCACATGGCACCAGCATCGCTGGTATGACCCGGAAAGAAGTCCACGAGTTCTTCCAAAAAGAGGCCCAGCAGGCACTCAAACGTCAAGCAGCTGTGCTGACCTATAAGAATCGCCACTGGAACATTGCCCCTGCTGATATCGACTTGCATGGCAACGTCAACGAAGCAGCCGAAGCCGCCTATGCCATCGGCCGCGACCAAGACAGCATCACGAACATGATCACCCAGATGACCTGCGCCCTTTTCGGCCGCAACATCACGATGACAGCATCGTTCGACAAAGATAAACTGGCAGCCCAGCTTGCCAAAATCGAGCAGCAGCTCCATACTGAGCCGGTCAATGCCGAAGCGCAGCTGCAAAAGAACGGCACCATCAAGAAAACCCCGAGCGTTACCGGCCTTACACTCGATACGGCCCCGATAGCCGCCGAGCTCACGCCGCAGTTCGAAGCGCTGAAGCTGACCGCCAAGGTCACACTACAGCCCAAAGAGCAGCCGCCTTTCATCATGGACGCGGATCTGGCTGCAATCGATAGCGTACTTGCCTCATACACCACGCGCTTTTACCCTGGTGACCGCGGCGACAATATCGGCCTTGCCGCCAGTCATCTACAGGGGGCACTCATCCGCAGCCAATCGACGCTCTCCTTCAACAGTATCGTCGGCCAGCGCACCTATGAAGCTGGCTACAAGGATGCCGGCGTCATCATTGATGGCGAGCATCGCGTCGATGTCGGCGGCGGTGTCTGCCAGGTCAGCAGCACGCTCTACAATGCCGTCCTGCTTGCTGGCATGACCCCGACCGAGCGCTCCAATCATTCTCTGCCTTCCGCCTATGTGCCAGCAGGCCGCGATGCCACAGTTGCTGACAATCTGCTGGACTTCGCCTTCCGTAATCCGCTGCCCCATCCCGTCTACCTGCGCGTCGCCAACACGGGCTCGGCGCTGACTATCTACGTACTCGGCACCAAAGCCGACTTGCAAGGCCAAACCATCGCCCTCGTCACCGAAGGCTCCGCCAAGAATCCGTCGCTCTACCGCATCTGGAAAAAAGACGGACAGGTCATCGACCGCGAATACCTGCATACCGACCATTATTCCGACCCGCAAGAAACGTAACGTCCGGAAAACATACCTGTTGCTACATCAAAAGCCAGTTGACGTAAAAACGTCAACTGGCTTTTTCATGTTGCCTTAGCGTTCCTCTCTCTATCCATACTGAAAAGAATCCGACAATACGTAGCACGGACGAGGACAGGTACGCTTTCCTCGTCACCCCTTATTCATTTTTCTCCTCCAGCAACGGCTTGAGGAATTTGCCTGTATAAGACGAGTCCACCTTGACGATATCTTCCGGCCGGCCCTCGGCCACAATCGTGCCGCCGTTGCTGCCGCCCTCGGGGCCCAAGTCGATGATGTGGTCAGCCGTCTTGATGACATCGAGATTGTGCTCGATGATGACAACGGTGTCACCACCATCGACGAGGCGCTGCAGGATGTCCAGCAGCTTATGGATATCGGCCGTATGCAGGCCTGTCGTGGGCTCATCGAGGATGTAGAGGGTGCGGCCCGTGCTGCGGCGCGAGAGCTCCGTCGCCAGCTTGACGCGCTGGGCCTCGCCCCCCGACAAGGTCGTTGCTGGCTGTCCGAGCTTGATATAGCCAAGGCCAACATCCTGGATAACCTGCAATTTACGGGCAATGCGCGGTACATTCTGGAAGAATTCCACGGCCTCGTCAATCGTCATTTCGAGAACATCGGAGATGGTCTTACCTTTATAACGTACCTCCAGGGTTTCGCGATTATAGCGTGCCCCCTTGCAGACCTCGCAGGGCACATAGACATCGGGCAGGAAATGCATCTCAATTTTCAAGATGCCATCGCCCTTGCATGCCTCGCAGCGGCCACCCTTGACATTGAAGCTGAACCGCCCGGCCTTGTAGCCACGCATCTTGGCTTCCGGAGTCTGGCTGAACAGCTCACGGATTGCATCAAAGACACCCGTATAAGTTGCCGGATTGGAACGCGGCGTGCGTCCTATGGGCTGCTGGTCGATATCGATGATCTTGTCGATATGCTCCAGCCCCTTGATTTTCTTATGCTTGCCCGGCTTGCCCTTGGAATGATAGAGCCGTGAGGCGATGCCTTTATACAGGATCTCATTGACCAGCGTACTCTTGCCCGAGCCCGATACACCAGTCACCAGCGTCATCGTCCCCAGCGGGAATTTGACGTCGATGTTCTTGAGATTGTTCTCCTGGGCACCGACTACCTCGATGAACTTGCCATTGCCGGGACGTCGTTTGCCTGGAACCGGGATGAATTTCCGGCGCGATAAATATTGGCCGGTCACCGATTCTTTTACCTGCATGATTTCCTCAGCCGTACCCTGGGCAACAATCCGGCCGCCATGAGCGCCAGCCCCAGGGCCAATATCGATGATATGGTCAGCCGCATACATCGTATCCTCATCATGCTCGACCACGATCAAGGTGTTGCCGAGGTCGCGCAGGTTCTTGAGCGTTGCCAGCAGGCGGTTGTTGTCACGCTGGTGCAGGCCGATGCTCGGCTCATCGAGCACGTAGAGCACCCCTTGGAGCCCCGAGCCAATCTGGGTAGCCAGCCGGATGCGCTGGGCCTCGCCCCCCGACAGGGTACCCGCCGCCCGCGAAAGCGTCAGATAATCAAGGCCGACATTGAGCAGGAAACTCAAGCGCGCATGGATTTCCTTCAGGATCTGCACGGCAATCTTCTGCTCACGTGGTGTGAATTCCACGCCTGCCAGGAAGACATCCGCTTCACGGATGGTCATAGCCGTAAGCTCGGCAATGCTCTTATCCCCCACCGTAATCGACAGGGTCTCGGGCTTCAAGCGCGCCCCATGACAGACCGGACAGTCAATCTCCGTCATGTAGTTCTCATAAGACTCTCGCATCTCATCGGAATCCGTTTCCTGATAGCGGCGGTTGAGCATCGGCAGTACGCCCTCGAATTCCACATTGTACTCCTTGCGCTCGCCGAACATATTCGTGTAGTGGAACCGGAATTTCTCATCGCCAGCGCCATGAAGCAGTACATGGCGTGTCTTCTTGTCCATATCCTTCCAGGGCGTGTCCACCGTATAGCCATAGTCTGTAAGCACGGCCGTAATCACGCACATGCCATAGGAATGCGGGTTCTTCGATAGCGGCGCAAAGACGCCCTGTGCCACCGACAGGGACGCATCGGGCACCACGAGTTCCTCATCAAACTCCATATGGCTGCCAAGGCCCATGCAGACCGGGCAAGCACCATAGGGACTGTTGAACGAGAACATGCGCGGCGTGATTTCCGGCAGGCTGATACCGCAATCGACACAGGCGAAATTCTCGCTGAACATCAAGAGTTCCCCATCGACAATCTGCACATAGACGACACCCTCGCCAAGTTTCAACGCCGTCTCCAAAGAATCGGCCAGCCGCTGTTCCATGCCCTCGCGGACAACCAAGCGGTCAATAACCACCTCGATGGTGTGTTTTTTCGTTTTCTCAAGCTGGATCTCATCGTTGACATCGTGGACTTCCCCATCGATGCGCACGCGCACATAACCCTCACGGCGGATATGCTCAAGCACCTTCTTGTGCTCCCCCTTCTTGCCGCGGATTACCTGGGCCATGACCAGCAGTTTCGTGCGCTCTGGCAGTTCTTTGATCTGGTCGATCATCTGGTCCACGGTCTGCTGGGTAATCGGCTTGCCGCACTTCGGGCAGTGCGGACGGCCAGCCCGCGCATAAAGAAGACGCAGATAATCATAGATTTCCGTTACCGTACCGACCGTCGAACGCGGATTGTGGCTCGTCGTCTTCTGGTCGATGGAAATCGCCGGCGAAAGCCCCTCGATGTTGTCCACATCGGGCTTGTCCATCTGCCCCAGGAACTGGCGGGCATAGGAGGACAGCGACTCGACATAGCGCCGCTGTCCTTCGGCATAGATGGTATCAAAGGCCAGCGATGACTTTCCCGATCCCGAAAGCCCTGTGATGACCACGAGCTTATCCCGCGGGATTTCCACGTTGATATTCTTGAGATTATGCGCTCTTGCGCCTTTTATCTTGATGCTGTTTTCCATTGCCTTTCCCTCTTATTTCTTCGACGGCAGGCTGCCATCGAGTTCCAATATCATATCCCTAAGCTCAGCTGCCCGCTCGAATTCCAGTGCGCGGGACGCCTGCTGCATCTCACGCGTAAGCGTCTTGATGAGATTCTCCTTGTCCTTCTTGGTAAGCTTTTTCTTCTTGCGCTTGCCATCGGCCGCATAATCTGCTGACGATTCGGCCACCAACGTCGTTTCGATAAGCGGCTTGATGGGCTTCTTGATGGTCTTGGGCACGATGCCGTGCTCGTGGTTATACGCCTGCTGGATTTCACGACGGCGCTCTGTTTCGTCCATGGCCCGTTTCATCGAATCGGTGATGCGGTCAGCATACATGATGACATGCCCATTGGCATTGCGCGCCGCGCGGCCGATAATCTGAATCAGCGACGTATCCGAACGCAAAAAGCCCTCTTTGTCGGCATCGAGGATAGCGATAAGCGATACCTCCGGCATATCAAGACCCTCGCGCAGTAAGTTTATGCCAACGAGCACATCAAACTCCCCGGCACGCAAATCATGGATGATTTCGGCACGCTCAATCGTCGCGATATCCGAATGCAGATAACGCACCTTGATTCCCGTTTCTTTCAGATAATCGGTAAGGTTTTCTGCCATCTTCTTGGTCAACGTCGTGACCAGCACGCGCTCATCCTTTGCAATCCGCAGCTTTATCTCCGCCAACAGATCATCAATCTGCCCGTCAAGCGGCCGCACCTCAATCTCAGGATCTAGAAGCCCCGTTGGCCGGATAATCTGCTGGGCGACCTGCTGCGCCTTCTCAAGTTCGTATTTTCCCGGCGTTGCCGAAACGTAAATGATCTGATTGATGCGCGCAGCAAACTCCTCAAAAGTCAGCGGCCGGTTATCAAAGGCTGACGGCAGCCGGAAACCGTTTTCGACCAGAGAAACCTTGCGGCTGCGGTCGCCCGCGTACATCGCATGGACCTGCGGCAAGGTAACATGGGACTCGTCCATGACAATAAGGAAATCCTCTGGAAAATAGTCCAGCAAGGTATACGGCGCATCGCCAGCCTTGCGATGCGTCAGATGACGCGAGTAATTTTCGATGCCCGAACAATAGCCCATCTCCTGCATCATCTCGAGGTCATACTTCGTGCGCTGTTCGATGCGCTGGGCCTCCAACAGTTTTCCCTTCTGCTGGAACATTGCCACCTGCTGCTCCATCTCCGTACGGATATCGGCCATGGCAATCTTGAGGTCCTCATCTTCGGTAACATAATGCGAAGCCGGAAAGACCATCACATGGGTGCGCTCACCATAGACCTCCCCCGTCACCACATCAAACTCCACCATGCGGTCGATCTCATCGCCAAAGAGCTCGATGCGCACCGCGCGGTTGTTATAGCCAGCGGGGAATACTTCCACCACATCGCCGCGCACGCGGAATCTTCCGCGCTCAAAGGCAATATCGTTGCGCTCATAGCGGATCTGCACGAGCTTGCGCAGGATTGCCTCACGTTCGACCTCCTGCCCTTTATGCAGCGACAGCACCATCTCATGATAGCTCTCCGGCGAACCTAAGCCATAGATGCACGAAACCGAAGCCACGATGATGACATCGCGCCGCTCAAATAGCGAGCAGGTCGCCGAGTGGCGCAGCTCATCGATCTCATCGTTGATGGAGGAATCCTTTTCGATATAAGTATCCGTCGAGGCGATATAAGCCTCGGGCTGATAGTAGTCGTAGTAGCTGACAAAGTAACCAACGTAATTGTCCGGAAAGAAGGTTTTGAACTCACTGGCCAGCTGAGCCGCCAACGTCTTGTTATGGGCGATGACCAGCGTCGGCTTCTGCACCTTCTCGATGACCTTGGCAATGGTATAGGTCTTGCCGGTACCCGTTGCACCAAGCAGCACCTGGGCCTCCTGGCCATTCGTGATGCCCGCCGCCAAGTCATCGATGGCCTGGGGCTGATCCCCCATGGGTTCAAAGGGCGCCACCACCTTGAAGGGAATATTCTTATCAAATTGTGTTGTATTCAGCTTCGGCACCATTGCCATATCAAGACCTCCTCCAGCTTTAGCGAATGTGTGTACTCTATTATACCGCATTATAAAAAAAGGCTCAATGACAAATAGTCATTGAACCCCATACGTTTCACGGCAAACGGCACAATATCCTCCTGGCGAGAATGATCCCGAGCGTTCCCGTCACCAGCTGCGGCCAGCTCATCATGAACAGCAGCACGGCTGCCACCTGTGGCGGCAGATCCACCAGCCGGATGACAGCTACGGTCCCGGCATACAAGACAATGGCCTTGATGACAGGAGTCAGATAGACGGCGCGGCTATGCTGCCAATGCGCCGCTCCCAGCATATAGATCACGTTGCCAGCAGCCACCACCGGCAGCATCAGGACCAGCGGCAGCTGCCCCTGCAGGAACGCTCCCACTGGCAGCAGCAGGCCAATGACAGCCGCCCAACGGCTGCCTGTATGCCAGGCAGCCAGCACCATCACAGCATTGAGCAGGCTGCCGATCAAAAACATATTGACCGGCCCTGGTATCATCGGCATAAGCAGCCGGATACTCTGAAACAACAAGGCGATAGCCAACAACAGGGCAATCCTTATCCACGTATTCTGCAAAATCCATCCCTCACCATCTATTTTCTCGGTATAACACAGCATCAAGCTGCACAAGCGCCCCACCAGCTTGACGCTCCTGCCATTCAATGATACAGTGACAGTATCTATGCAAGCAGAGTAAAACCAGTACATCATGTGCCGGATAGTTGGGAGTTGTCAGATCACTTATGCAAGATTCATCCACCAAAGCCCTCGTCTACGGCGGCGTCTTCACTGCCTTAGCCATCCTTCTCACCTATGTCTTCGCCATCCAGACACCATTTGTCCGCATCACCTTCGGCTTCCTGCCCCTCGCGCTATACGGGGCGCTTTTCGGCCCTTGGCGCGCTGGCATTGTCGGCGCACTGACCGACATCATCGGCTCGATACTTCTCGGCGGCAGCACCTTCTTTCCCGGCTTCGCGCTTTCCGGCTACCTGACCGGCTGGATCTACGGCTGGTTTCTCCATACCAAAAGACACATCACCTGGAAAACCGCCTGGCTCCCCTTCTTGCTGGTGATGTGTCTCATCCATCTCGGACTGAATACGCTCTGGCTCGTCCTCTACTATGATAAAGCCGCAGGTGCCATCTTCTTCAGCCGTCTGCTGAAGAACCTGCTCTGCTATCCGCTGGAAGTCAGCCTGTTCCTGCTCGTCTACCAGCACGTCTTCCCTTTGCAGGCCCCAAAGCGCGATTGCTCTCCTATCAAGCGCTGACTTCGGCCGCCGTGAGGATCGATTCGATCTTCACCTGCCGCGTGGCATTGAGATCGATGAACTCTCCCTTGGTCGTCTGCACCACTGGCAGTGAGTTGACACGGCTCTCATCGATATAGACGATACGGCCGCGTTCTCCATTGCTGAGCTGCACCCAATTGCCATTGAGGGCGTGGCAGAGGTTCTTGATGAACAGCACGCCGTATTCCGTGTCGAGCTTGCCGTTGAGGATGTCATCGTACAAGATTGCAAACACGTCAAAGGGCGAACGGCGTTTGGCAAAGATGCGGTCACCAGCCATTGCATCGTAGATATCCAGGATAGCGAGAATGCGGCCAAAGCGGGAGATCTGTGCCCGCGGCAGGCCGTTCGGATAGCCCGAGCCGTCGCAGCGCTCATGATGCTGGAGCACGCCATCCATGATGTCACGGTTTGCACTCAGCGTCGTCATGCCGATCATGTCATGGCCGAACTGGGTATGCTTCTTGATGACATCAAACTCCGCCTCGGTCAGCCGTCCTTTCTTCTCCAGGATCTCCGACGAGATGCGCATCTTGCCGATATCGATGAACAAGCCCGCAATGACGAGGTTATACTGGTCGAGGATCGACAGATTGAGCCACTTGCCCATGAGGCCGGCCAGGATTCCCACATGCAGGCAATGATTGATCAGATAGCTGCCCTCACGCGCCATATTGTGGATCTGGGATACGGCCTTGGCACCATCACACAGCTCACGGAAATTCTTTTCATCCATGATATCCTGCAAGGCTGCCGCATCGAACTCCCCACGCTCCGCCAGATTCTCAAACATGAGCTTGAGCTTGCGATAGACGGTATCATAGCAACTCGTGTAGGCGTCATCAAGCAGGAATTCCTTGCCCGGGATATCGACCGCCTCATCTTCTTCCTCGATATACACCGAAAAAATAGGGCGATCAAGCAGACTGTAGATCAGCTCCAACGTCAGATTAATGCCCTGGCCGATCAATACATTCATGTCGCCATCCATCACGTCCCGCCCTACGACCATGCCAGGACGCAGATTCTCCACTGCATACGCCTTCAACACGAGTTATCATCCTTCCCTTAGAAGTGGTCTTGCGCCACTTGCCTGTCCTTGAATACAAGAATAATTATACCATATCCACGCGCAATCCGTATACATCTTTGCACAAATGATAAAAAGCGCTCCGCAAACGCGGAGCGCTTTTCCATAGGCTGTCAGCCCTTCACTACGATATTGACGAGCTTCTTCGGCACGCAGATGACTTTGACGATCTGCTTGCCCTCGGTCAGCTCTTTGGCACGCGGCAGTTCCATGACTGCCTTTTCCATTGCTGCACGGTCAAGATCCGGCGATACCATGATCTTGTCACGGACCTTGCCGTTGATCTGCAGGACGATCTCGATCTCATCCTGTTTCATGGCAGCCTCATCATAGGACGGCCATTTCTGCTGGTGGACACTGCCCTCGCCAAACAGATGGCTCCAGAGTTCCTCGGTGATATGCGGTGCGAACGGTGCGAGCATCTTGACGAGGTTTACCGCCATCTCACGGGCAAGACCTGCATTGAGCTCTTTGTCCTGGAAGCCATAGAAAGCGTTGACGAGCTCCATGACGGAGGAGATTGCCGTGTTGAACATAAAGCGGTCGCGGACGTCTTCCGTTACCTTCTTGATGGTGACGTGGAGAATACGGCGCAGTTCCTTCTCATCCTTCGTCAGTGCCGACACATCATAGCTGTCCTTGCCAGCCTTGATGCTCTCCTCGAAGTGGCCGAGGATACGCCATACACGGTTGAGGAAACGATATGCACCCTCGACGCCCTGATCGCTCCACTCGAGGTCGCGGTCAACCGGTGCCGCGAACAGGATAAAGAGACGCGCCGTATCGGCACCATACTTGCCGATGATTTCCTCTGGCGATACGACATTGCCCTTGGACTTGGACATCTTCGAACCATCTTTCAGGACCATGCCCTGGGTCAGCAGGTTCTTGAAGGGCTCATCGAAATCGACGAGACCAGCATCCTTCAAGACCTTCGTAAAGAATCGCGAATACAAAAGGTGCAGGATGGCATGCTCGATACCGCCGATGTACTGATCGACCGGTGCCCAGTAGTTGACCTTATCCTTCGCGAACGGCATCTTGTCGTTGTGCGGATCCGTATAACGCAGGAAGTACCAGGACGAGCAGATGAAGGTATCCATCGTGTCGGTCTCACGCGTAGCATCCGCCCCGCACTTCGGGCACTTGCAATGCAGGAATTTCTCACTGCTAGCCAGCGGCGAAACAGAACCAGCCTCAAAGGAGACATCCGTCGGCAACATGACCGGCAGCTGCTCTTCCGGTACCAGTACCTCGCCGCAGTGCGGGCAGTTGATGACCGGAATCGGAGCACCCCAGTAGCGCTGGCGCGAAATCAGCCAGTCGCGCAGGCGGAAATTGACCTTGCGCTTGCCAAAGCCTTTTTCCTCGGCATAGTCCATGATGGCCTTGACTGCCTCATGCATATCCATGCCCGTGAACTGAGCCGAGTTGACCAGACGGCCGTCTTTTTCGACATAGGCCTCCGTCATTTCCTCCAGCACCAGCTCCTTATCCTTCGGCTGCAGTGTCAGGATAATCGGCAGATCGTATTTCTTCGCAAACATCCAGTCGCGGGAGTCACCGGACGGAACGCCCATGACAGCCCCCGTGCCATAGTCAGCGACGACATAGTTCGTAATCCAGAGCTGGGCCTTCTCGCCATTGAACGGATTGATTGCATAGAAGCCCGTGAACATGCCCTCTTTTTCCGACTCGCTCGACGTGCGCTCGATATCGGACTGGTTGCGAACCTTCTGGCAGAATGCCTTGAGTTCTTCGGCCTTATCGCTCTTTTCGATCAGCTTGTCAACCAGCGCATTCTCCGGTGCCAGCGCCACGAACGTGATACCGTAAGCCGTATCCGGACGCGTCGTATAGACGACGAGTTTCTCATCGAGCTCTGGTACGTCAAGCGTGATCTCGAGACCTTCGCTGCGGCCGATCCAGTTATCCTGCATCGTCTTGACGCGCTCCGGCCAGCCTTCGAGCTTGTCGAGGTCTTTAAGCAGGACATCGGCATAATCCGTAATCTTGAGGAACCACTGGGAAAGATCCTTTTTGTGGACATCCGAATCGCAGCGCCAGCATTTGCCATCGATGACCTGCTCATTGGCCAGTACCGTACCGCAGGTGTCACACCAGTTGACCGATGCCTTTTTCTTGTAAGCCAGTCCCTTTTTGTAGAAGAGCTCAAAAAGCCACTGGGTCCACTTGTAGTATTCCGGCGTGCAGGTCAGCACTTCGCGGTTCCAATCATAGGAGAGGCCCATCTTCTTCTGCTGCTTCTCCATGTTCTCGATATTGCTGAACGTCCAATCCGCAGGGCTTACTCCATGTTTGATGGCCGCATTCTCAGCTGGCATGCCGAAGGAATCGAAGCCCATCGGATGCAGGACATTGAAGCCCTCCATGGTCTTATAGCGGGCCATGACATCGCCGATGGCATAGTTGCGGACATGTCCCATGTGAAGATTGCCCGACGGATACGGGAACATCTCCAGTGCGTAATACTTCGGCCGGTTCGGGTCAGCCTCGGTCTTGTAGACGTCTTCGCTTTCCCATTTATCCTGCCACTTCTTTTCAATCTCCTGCGGTGAATACTTCTCCAACACAATCTCCTCCTACAATATACGAATCCCCGCCTGCAAAATGCAGCCGGGGATTGAAATTCGCGTTTTACAGCTAAAGCCTATTATACCGTAACAATAGGCATAGCGTCAACTGTCAATCGTGTTCATTGTGTAAAAACTTTTGTTTTTCCTGTTCTTCCTGCCATTTACGCCGTGCATCCTGATACGACTCGCATTCGAGCGTAAATCCCTTGCCCGAAACCTCCGAGGTATCCGATACAATCATGAAAGCCTGCGGATCGTAATGGTCAACGATCGTCTTGACACGGCTGACCTGCGTAAGACGAACGACAATAAACAGGATATCCTTGTGCTCGCGCGCAAAACCTCCCTTGCCCTCGATATAGGTAACGCCGCGATGGACGTTCTCCATGATATCCTGGCAGATCTTTTCTGCAGCCGGCGAGACGATGAAGATCGACTTCTCGCGATTGAGGCCTGCGGCCACACGATTCGTGAGCTCAGCTGTCACATAAATCGAAACCAGCGTGTACAGGGCCTCATCCACACTGAACATCCATGCCGAAGCCATGACGATGACAAAGTTCAATAGGAATACTACCGTTCCGACATCGAGCGAATAGAATTTCTTTGCCACAGCACCAACGACATCCAAACCGCCAGTATTCGCATTGGCACGGAAAATCATGCCAAAGCCGATACCGGCCATGACGCCGCCAAAAATTGCACTCAGCATACCGTCCTGCGTCACGTTCCAATCGACCATGAAATGCGTCGCATCGAGAATCAGCGACAGCACTACAGTACCGACAATCGTATCCCAGGCGTAAAGCTTGCCGAATACCCGATAGGCCAGATACAAGATTGGCAGGTTATACGCAAGGTTCTGCATACCTACCGGCAAACCGGTCAGATAGTAGACAATCAGTGCGATACCACTGATGCCGCCTGTCAGCAAATGCGCCGGAATGATAAAGAGGTTGAACCCCAAGCAGACAATCAGGCAACCTATGGCAATCTGGATATATCTGCCTGCATGTTTCTTTATGCCCAAATCACTCATCCTTATCGTCCATCAAATCATCTGAAAAAAGTCCTGAGAAGACTGGTCAGCCAAGACCTCCACCGAACCCTTGGCTTCCGCCAGCTCTTCTGCCAGCCGCTCGCGGAGCACTGCCACCACAGGGAATTCTGTGCCAAAATGCCCCGCATCGATCACGTGCATGCCAAGCTCGACAGCCTGCTGTGCTTCATGATATTTCACGTCACCAGTCACATAGGCGTCAGCCCCCAAGAAAGCGGCACGCTGGATAAACTCGGCACCGCTGCCGCTGCAAAGAGCCACCTTGCGCACAGGACGAGCCCCGGCATCCACGAGCCGTACATGCTCAGCCGGCAAGGCATCGCGCACCTGCGCAGCAAAGTCCTGCACCGTCATCGGCTGCGGCAGGCTGCCGACACGCCCCATGCTAATGACAGAACCATCCGCCTCCTGGCGCTCAATGACAAAGGCAGACAACTTCGAAAGCCCGATGGCCTGCGCCAGCACATCGTTGACACCGCCCTCGGCAATATCAAGATTCGTATGCGCTGCCGCCACAGCGATATCATGCTTGAGCAGCTGCTGCAGCCGCCGCCCGAGCGGCAGATCCGTGCGCAGCTTGCGGATGCCCTTGAAAATCAGTGGATGATGCGCGACAATCATATCCGCACCGCAGGCCACGGCCTGCTCGACCACTGCATCACTGACATCGAGGCAGACGAGGATCTTGTGCACCTCCTGCCCCAAGGCCCCGACAAGCAGTCCCGGATTATCCCAATCCTCGGCCAGCCGTTTCGGTGCGATGCGCTCCAGCGCATCCATGACCACCTGACATTTTACCATGTGAGCCGTTCCTCCAATTCCCTGACTTGTTCCTTGATGACCTCATACTTTTTCGTCTTGCATGCCCGCGGGCTCTTTTCCATGCCGTTGAGCACCCGCCGCTGCTGGAACAGCAGCGACTCGATATGATGTTTCAGCAAAGGTGGCTTCTTCTGCCAGAGCACCGGCCCGATCAGCAGATCAAGCGGTGCCGGACGCTTCACGCGCCCGCGCTCGGCTTTGATGATCTCGTAGATGCGGCCATCTGCCACAGCCAGCGCCTCATCTGCGATATGCCAGTTGTGGCGGTATAGCCATGTGCGCAGCTCCGGTGCACCATTCATCGGCTGCAGCACCAGTGTCGTCAGCTTCTTCACCACATCTGGCGACTGTTCCAATATCTGCGTCATCAACACGCCTCCCATACCGGCGATGCAGACCGTGTCCACCTCACCGGGCTCCAGCACCTGCAGGCCATTGCCCAGCCGCACCGAGATCTGATCGGCGTCCATAGCATTCTCATGCACAGTGCGCTTAGCAGCTTCATACGGCCCCTCATTCAGATCTCCGGCCACGACAAAATTCGCCTTGCCCTCGCGGATAAGGTCGATAGCCAGATAGCCATGGTCTGTACCAATATCTGCTGCCCGGCAGCCGACCGGCACAAAATCCGCTAATGCCTGAAGTCTATCATCCAACTGCATGATGACGCCTCCTGTCCAAAAAAATAAAAGGGTGTAACCTTCCGTTACACCCTTGTGTTTCCAATGGCTCCTCGAGCAGGATTCGAACCTGCGACAGCCTGATTAACAGTCAGGTGCTCTACCGGCTGAGCTATCGAGGAATTAACTTGTCAATGCTTTGCATCAACATCAACTATTATACGCATCAGCACGGTTCATGTCAAGGATTTTTTTAATCCAAGAAATCCTTGAGCTTACGGCTGCGGCTGGGGTGACGCAATTTGCGCAGTGCCTTGGCCTCGATCTGGCGGATACGCTCACGCGTTACACCAAAGTTCTGGCCAACCTCTTCCAGCGTGCGGGCACGGCCATCATCCAGGCCGAAGCGCAGGCGCAGTACCTTCTCCTCACGCGGCGTCAGCGTATCGAGCACCTCTTCGAGCTGCTCTTTGAGCAGCATGAACGAAGCTGCATCGGCTGGTGCCGGTGCATCCTGGTCCTCGATGAAGTCGCCCAGATGCGAATCCTCTTCCTCGCCGATCGGCGTCTCCAAGGAAACCGGCTCCTGCGCGATTTTCATGATCTCACGGACGCGCTCGACCGAAATATCCATCTCCTTGGCAATCTCCTCCGGCGACGGCTCGCGGCCCAGCTGCTGCAAGAGCTGGCGGGAAACGCGGATGAGCTTGTTGATGGTCTCGACCATATGCACCGGGATACGGATCGTACGCGCCTGATCGGCAATCGCACGCGTGATGGCCTGACGAATCCACCAGGTAGCATAGGTACTGAATTTATAGCCCTTCGTATAATCAAATTTCTCGACAGCCTTGATAAGACCGAGATTGCCCTCCTGGATCAGATCCAGGAACAGCATGCCACGGCCAACATAGCGCTTGGCTATGCTGACAACCAGTCGCAGGTTAGCCTCAGCCAGGCGTTTCTGCGCCATCTCGTCGCCTTCCTGCATGCGCTTGGCCAGCACGACTTCTTCCTCAGCCGTCAGCAGAGGTACGCGGCCAATCTCCTTGAGATACATGCGGACAGGGTCGTCAATGCTGACGCCCTCCGGCACGGAAAGATCGATCTCGACTTCATCATCCTTATCATCGATATCGACTTCATCATCGGACTGATCGTTGCTGTTCGAATCATCGATGATCTCAATCCCTTTCCTGCTGAAGGTGTCATACATATTGTCTATTTCATCCGGGGAAAGATCCTGCGTCTGCAGTGCTTCGACCAGCTCCCCATAGGTCAACGTACCGCCATTGCTCTTGCCCTTCGACAAAAGATTCTCTACTATCTCCGAGCTGCGGTTTCTGCTGCCAGCCTCAGCCTGAATTTTTTTAGCCTCAGCCATTCAGCATCCCCCTTTCCTCACATTCCATGACTACCAATCTATCCAACTCACAATTCATCCATTTCATCTTTGATCTTCATAACCTCATTCAGTTCATCGACATAGGCTGTATTTCCCGCTTTCATATATGCATCTGCCTTGCGGGAATGTTCCACGAACAGCATATTAAGATAGGCTTTCCTAAGCACTTTCAGGGAGTCATTGTAGGCCTCGGTTTCCGCACGTCCGCCTAAATTTTCTACCAGTGCCCGAGAGAGTTCTGCCGCCGCGTCCTCACTGAGGTTCTCCGCGGCCGTAACATCATCTGGAGCCTGCCCCTGGTTGCTCAGATCCTGCAGGAACAACAGGATTTCCCGCTGGACGGGATCACCGATGCCAGCAAGCGGCAGCACCGACTCCACATGGTGGATCAGCGAGACATCCTGCCACACCATGCGGACGATAATGCGCCCAGCGCGCCGGATCGCATTATCCTGCTGCTGCACCGCCTGCCTGATAGGAGCACGCACTGGCGCACTTTCCTCAGCCACTGCTCCCCGGGCATAGCGCCGAAGCTCATCGCGCACGACACCCTCGTCCAGCAATAAGATCTGCGCGAGCTTCTTCTCATATTCACTGCGTACCGCTGTCTCCTTGATGCCAGCCAGCACTGGCAGCATCTCATGCAGTGCCTTCACCTTCCCATCGAGTGTGTCGTAATTGACATGCTTGAGGACATACTGCAGACGGTACTCGACAAGCGGCAGTGCTTCCTTGACTAATGCCCGGAAAGCATCTGCACCATGCTTGCGGATGTATTCATCCGGGTCCTTGCCATCTGGTACTACGATGACCCTGACTACGGCTCCCGTATCCCTCACGATGGACAACGCTCGGATGGTAGCTTTCTGGCCGGCCTCATCGCTGTCATAGCAGAAGTAGATGTCCGGCGCATAGCGCAGGAGCTTCTGGCAATGCTCGGCTGTGAATGCCGTTCCCAGGGACGCCACGACGTTCCTGACGCCAGCGCCGAACACGGAAATCGCATCCATATAGCCCTCAACAACGATGGCATAGCCTGCCTGCTGGATTGCCCGATGGGAGCGATCCAGACCAAAAAGGAGTTTTCGCTTATTAAATAATATCGTCTCTGGTGTATTGAGGTACTTCGGTGTACTGTCATCGAGCACCCGGCCGCCAAAACCAACCACCCGCCCGCGCTCATCCGCGATCGGAATGATCACGCGATTGCGGAACCGGTCGTACAGGCCGCCGCCATTATTACGCTCTGCTGAAAGCCCGCATGCCAACAAAAACTCCTGCTTCACTCCACGCTTCGTAAAGGCCGTGGACAACTTATCCCAGGCATTCGGGGCAAATCCCAGCTTGAACTCTTCGATGGTCTCGGGCGAGATATCCCGTCCGGCAAAATATGCCTTGCCTGCCTCACCATAATGTGTCATGGTCAGGCAATTATGAAAGAAATCCCGCGCCATCTCATTGACTTTGCGCAAATCCGCCATCTCCCGTTCACGGGCGATTTCCTGCGGTGTGCGCTGCCGCTCCGGCAAAGGGATTCCCAGCTTTTCTGCCTGCAGCTTGATGGCCTCAAAATACGTGACGTTCTCAATCAGTGAAATGAACTTGAACACATTGCCACCGGCATGACAGCCAAAGCAGTAAAAGAATCCCTTATCCGGAACGACGGAAAAAGAAGGAGTCTTCTCGTTATGGAAAGGACAACAGCCCCAATAACGATTACCTTTGCGCTTTAAGGGAACATAGCTCTGGATGACATTCAGGATGTCGGACTGGGAGCGGACCTGCTCCACAAACTCGTCCATTCTCTCGCTGCGCATACTCGACCCCTTGCTGATACCAAATTAGATACTTTATAATAAGGTACCTGTATGTGATTCGCCGTCAACGGCAAATTTCCTGCTTTTCGTGAAAATTTCTTATGAAAGCAGCCTTGATGACATACAGCCCTTTTTACTATTAATATTCCCGCAAACTTGCCAATATCCTTTTTCCTATTGACAAATTTGAAAAAATTTGTCTCAATGGACCATCAGTCCCACGGGTGGCATGTAGATTTCATGGAAGAGCTGCACGGCATAGCTGTCCGTAAGGCCAGCCACATAGTCCGTGACGATCTTCTGCCTGCCCCAGCGTTTTTCCCGGCGGATGAATTCCTCCGGCAGTTCATCGAAATGTTTCAGGAACCATCCATAGAGTTCGCGGAGCACAAACACCGCCTGGCGGCGCTCATGGGCCAAGGTCTCCGAATGGTAGATATGTTCAAACATGAAGTTGCGGAAAATGTCCATGACTTCCTTCACTTCATCGGAAAGACCAACGTCATCTTTCCCTTGCGAATGAAGGATCATATCCGAAACCATGCTCGTGATCATATGCGAGGTGTCTTCCCCGAGCCTCTCATAGACCACAGCCGGCAGATCGCCGGGCTGCAGCAGCCCCGCCCGCAAGCTGTCATCGTAATCATGACAGAGATAGGCGATGCGGTCAGCAGTCCGTACGATGCGCCCTTCAAGGGTCTTCGGCAGTACGCTTCCCGTATGGTTCACGATGCCATCCTTGACCTCAAAGGTCAGATTCAAGCCCTGTCCCTCACGCTCGAGGAACTCCACCACGCGCAGGCTCTGCTCATTGTGGCAGAAATGCCCCGTGAGCTCAGCCATCGCCGCTTCACCGGCATGGCCAAAGGGTGTATGGCCCACGTCATGCCCAAGGGCGATGGCCTCGGTCAGATCCTCATTGAGGCGCAGCCCGCGCGCGATCGTGCGGGAAATCTGCGAGACTTCCAGGCTATGCGTCATGCGCGTGCGGTAGTGGTCTCCCGCGACGATATAGACCTGCGTCTTGTGCTTGAGACGGCGGAAGGATTTGGAATGCAGAATACGGTCGCGGTCCCGCTGAAACGATGTCCGGAACGGGCACTCCTCCATCGGATATTTCCGACGGGCCTCACGGCTCTTGGCCGCCAGTGGCGAAAGGATCTCATATTCCTGCGCTTCGATGCGCTCCCTTACATTCATGCTCAAGCCTCCTTTTAACAGGGTTTCCTTCTTATTTTACACTATTTCCGTCAAAAAGTCTCGTCTTTTTCTTATTTTCCTTTGGTTGCCAAAAATCCCCCACCACTGTCCGCAGCGATGCAGCCTGCAATTTTGCAAAAAAAGATACTTTGACGTACAATATAGGAAAGAATCTGTCATGAACAGGAGGGATTTGCCGATGAAACCAGCACGCTGGCTGCTCACCGCAGCCATTGCCGCGCTCATGTCATGGTCTGTGGCACTGCCTGGGCAGGCTGCACCACAGACCATCACACTGAGCGTCACAGATCAAATCATCAAAGGGCAGGATAAAGCCATCGTCACGGCGGACCACAGCACCTACAACGAAGACACCGCCCGCTACACGCTGCGCGGCAACGTCAAGATCCAGTTTGGCAACCGCACCATCCTGACCGATGCAGCTAAAATCAGCACGCAGACTTTGCAGCTGTGGACCGAAGGCAATACGAAGCTCACCGAAGGCGAGCTCTGCTTCGCCGGCGGGGCTGTCTATGCCGAGCTGGCTGGCAATGTCGCCTGGTTCTTTGGCCCGAATTGCAGTCTGGAACGCCCCGGCCTTGCCATCCACTCCGATAATATGGCCTATCATTGGGACAGACAGACCGCCGTCTTTGACGGCCATGTGCTCTGCATCTACAAAGGCGAGCACCGCGCCGCGAGCCACCTGGAATTTGACTTGTCAAACAACGAAATACACTAAGCGCTACACGAAAAAGAACCCTTGCGGAAAGTGATACATCACCTTCCGCAAGGGTTCTCTTTTATCGCTTAACTTACAGGACAACCTTCGAGAAGTCAGCTACGCGATTGATCAGCGTATCAATCGACTTGAGCAGGCCCAGACGGTTGTTCTTGACCTTTTCATCCTTATCCATGACCATGACGCCATCAAAGAATGCATCGATGGGCTGGGAAAGCTCGGTCAGCGCATCAATAGCGCCCGTATAATCCTGCCCTTTGACCAGGCTCTCGACAGCACTTGCCGTCGACGTATAAGCCTGATACAGGGATTTCTCCTCCGGTGCCGTGAAGAGGGCCTCATCGATAGCTGCCGTCTCAGACTTCTTCGCGAGGTTTGCCGCGCGGACAAATGCCTGGATGTTAGCCGTTGCAGCATCGCTGGCCACAAACTTCGCCACAGCTGCTGCACGCAGGCTGACCGCATAGAGGTCATCGACATTCTCGAGTACAGCATCAACAACATCATAGCGGACGTCTTCCAGAACGTTCTTGAGACGCAGGCGCATGAAGTCAGCCACATCCTGCTGCATCTTCGTGCGGGCTGCTTCATCCGTAATCTGATAAAGATCCATAGCCTTGGCTACGACCTTGGCAAGGCTCAGCGTGTATTTGGCCTCAATCATCATATGTACAAGGCCGAGAGCCTGACGGCGCAGGGCGAACGGGTCCTGGGAGCCCGTCGGGATCTTGCCGCGGCTGAACGTACCGACAATCGTATCGATCTTATCGGCTACCGAAACAATGCGGCCAGCCTCAGACTGCGGCTGGTTATCGCCAGCAAAGCGCGGCATATAGTGCTCATCGATAGCGATAGCGACCTTCTCGCACTCGCCATCGAGCTTGGCATACTCGCGGCCCATGATACCCTGAAGCTCCGTGAACTCCTGGACCATGCCCGTCACCAGGTCAGCCTTGCAGAGCTCCGCTGCCCGTCTGGCATGCTTATGCGTCTTTTCATCCGCACCGAGTTCATCCGCGATGAACGTTGCCAGTTCCATAAGGCGCTCGGATTTTTCGTACATCGTACCGAGCCCCTGCTGGAAGACAACCGTCTTGAGTTTCTCGCGATGCTCCTCCAGGCTCTTCTTGCGGTCTTCATCGAAGAAGAACTGGGCATCGTCAAGACGGGCGCGCAGCACGCGCTCATTGCCGTGCTGGACAATCTCCAAATGCTCGCTGCCGCCATTGCGGACCGTGATGAAAAGCGGCATCAGGCTGCCATCCGCAGCCTTGACCGGGAAATAACGCTGATGGTCACGCATCGGCGTGATGACTGCCTCAGCCGGCAGCTTGAGGTATTTATCCTCGAATTTGCCGCAGAGTGCCGTCGGATACTCGACAAGATAGAGAACCTCTTCGAGAAGATCCTCGGTAATCTCAGCCGTACCATTCTGTTTCTTGGCTACTTCCTCAATCTGCTCGCGAATCATCGCCTTGCGTTTGTCCTGATCGACGATGATGAAGTTCTCTTCACAAGCCTTCTCATAACTGTCTGCATCGGCAATCGTAAAATCGCCCTGCGACAGGAAGCGATGACCGCGGGACGTGCGGCCCGATTTGACCTCAGCCACCTCAAACGGGATGACTTCATCATCCAGCAGAGCCACGATCCAGCGCAGCGGACGGATGAACTTGAAGTCAAGGTCGCGCCAGCGCATGTTGTTCGGGAACGAAAGACCGCAGATGAGGTCTTTTAAAAGTTCCTGCAAGAGCTCAGCCGTAGCCTTGCCTTCCTCATGCACCATCGCATAGACATAGCCGTCTTTTTCTACGAGATCCTTCGGGTCAACACCCTGACCGCGGGCAAAGCCCTGGGCGGCCTTGGACGGATTGCCGTCCGCATCGAAAGCAATCTTGACCGACGGGCCGCGGTTCTCACTGGAGACATCTTCCTGTTTCTCAGCCAAATCTTTTACAATAAGTGCCGTACGGCGCGGCGTACCCAGCGTGCGGATACTGCCAAAGGCAATGCGGTTCTCCTGGAATGCTTTTTCTGCATTCTCTTTCAGCTGGGCAAGGATGCCCGGCATGACATGGGCCGGAACTTCTTCCGTGCCGATTTCGAGTAATAAATCCTTGCTCATGCTTACTTCTCCCCTCTATGCAACATCGGATAGCCCAGTTCCTCACGCTGTTTCAGATAGCACTCTGCGCAGAGACGGGCCAGCTTGCGGACGCGGCCAATGAAGGCCGTGCGCTGTGATACGGAGATAGCGCCACGTGCATCGAGCAGGTTGAACGTATGCGAGCACTTGAGCACGTAGTCATAAGCCGGATGGACATAGCCCTCGGCGATGACGCGGACAGCCTCGGCCTCGTATTTATCGAAGAGCTCGAACAGGAGCTTCTCATCGGAAAGATCGAAAGCATACGCCGACTGCTCATACTCGTTCTGATGGAAGACATCGCCATAGGTGTAGTCATCCGTCCACTGAATGTCATAGACGTTCTCGACACCCTGAATGTACATCGCCAGACGCTCCAAACCATACGTGATCTCCGATGCGACCGGCTTGATGTCCTGACTGCCTACCTGCTGGAAATACGTGAACTGCGTGATTTCCATGCCATCGAGCCAGACCTCCCAGCCGAGCCCCCAGGCGCCCAGCGTCGGCGACTCCCAGTTATCCTCAACGAAGCGGATATCGTGCTTCTTCGGATCGATGCCGAGACGCTCAAGGCTCTCGAGATAGAGCTCCTGGATGTTATCCGGCGACGGCTTCATGATGACCTGGAACTGATGATGCTGGTACAGGCGGTTCGGGTTATCGCCATAGCGGCCATCAGCCGGACGGCGCGACGGCTCGACATAAGCAACATGCCACGGCTCCGGGCCGAGCACGCGCAGGAACGTCGACGGGTTCATCGTGCCGGCGCCCTTCTCGACATCATACGGCTCGGCCAGGATACAGCCCTGTTCCGACCAGAATTTCTGCAGGGCCAGGATGATTTCCTGAAATTTCATGGGAACAACTCCTCTTCTAATAAATCTGCTACGGAAACGCAAAAAAGTCCCGCCCCCGTAACGTTATCGTTACAGGGACGAGACCTATCTTTCAAAATCCCGCGGTTCCACCCTGATTGGTTTCCTCAAAGGAAGCCCGCCTCAAAGTATTGGATTCCGCTCCAAAGTGCCTTTCATCTCATTGACGGCCTTTCACCATCGCCGTCTCGCTAAGGGGAGAGACTACTTCTCTTCTTCATCGCTGCTTACGAGTTTAGCAAAATCAAAGACACTTGTCAACTCCAGACTCACTTCGCCAGCTTGATGCCCGGAATGATCTTTTCGTCGATCTGCTTGCCGATGCCATCACTTTTCTCCTTGGGATAAGCCAGTGTGACCAGCCACGATTCGTCTGCGTCCTCAAGATAAACCACCTTGAGCACTTCATCCTCACCGCGCAGCTTGCCGTTCACTGTCGTCACGATCGCATTGCGGCCATCGATGGTCGTTTGCTTTTCCTGCTGGGAAATGTTTGTCATCTTAGCGGCCTTGGCCAGCGACTGGATATAGCCCGTGCGCATGGCTTTTCCCATGTCCTCATAGAACTGGCGGGCCTTGGGCTCCTGTGCCGGGCCATAGTTCTGCTCGATGCCCTGGCGGTTAAACGTATTGGCCGTGAACTCGGCCAGATGGATATCCTCGCCAGTCGGCCGTTCCATGCAGCTCTGGCGTTTCTGGATAGCCACTGCCAGCTGCGGGCTTACTGGCACATCCTTCATCGAACCGCTCAGAGAAAATGGCAGCTCCATTGAAAGCTTATATACCTGCCCCTGCACAGACACCTGCTGCAGCGGCTTATCGCCAAAACAGCCCGTCAGAAATATACACGTCAGCAGCAACATCAACGCTGCCAGCAGTATCTTGTGTTTCTTCATTGCGTTAACCCTTTCATCAAAATGACCGTTTACAGCTGCTGGATAAAGGCCAAGGATTTGAGCGGCCGTCCCAGCAGCGACTGCAGATAGCTCAGCAGCAGCTGCTCCGCCTTTACCAGCAAACGCGCACTTACCTTGAGCTGCGCAGCCTCTGACCAGTCAAAATCCCGCAAGCTCAGAATGAAGCGCCGCAGCTCAGCAGGAAAAGCCATCATGCCCGCCTCGCAGCAATCTGCACAGAGCACGCCGCCCGCGGCCTGCTGGAAATACGCATCGCCATTGATTTCCCGGCCACAGTGTACGCAGTGCTCATAATGCAGCTGCATGCCCGTAAACTCCAGCAGCTGATAAACTGCCGCCAAAGCCGTCACGCGCGGATTGCGCGTCTCAAAGGCAGACAAGATCAGCAAAAGCTGCGAAAACATCTGTGGTTCAGGCTGGCCTTCCGGCAGGAACTCACGCAGGAACTCCGCCACGAAACTGCCATACGACATAGCCGTCAGATCCTCGCTGAGTTTGCGGTAATGCTGTTTCAGCGTACACTGCTTCACCGTATCCACCCGCTGCCCTTCGGCAAGCTGGAGCTCCAGCAGCGAGAACATCTGCATCCCGCCAGCCAGCGGGCTGCGCGGCCGCCGGCAGCCAAAGGCCGCAGCCTTCACCAGCCCGCGCTCGCGCGTGAAGAACGTCATCATCTTGTCGGCTTCGCCCCAGTTCTTCGCGCCTAGCACTACCGCTTCGGTCTGATAGATTGCCATTATTTCTTTTCCTTCTGCAGCAGCGCGCTGGCCGCTGCCTTTGACAGATTGCCCGGCTCGGCCGCCAGCGGCGCAGACTGGCGTTTTGGCATGACTGCCCCAGCTGTCAGCATATACTGCAAAGCCGATTCGCTGCTGATATCGAGATAGATAACATCGGTCTTGCGCACAAACAAGTTCGTACCCGAAGTCATATTGAGACTCCAGGGGATAAAGACGCAGACATACTCATCGCCGAGCTTTTCCTTGAGCATCTCCGGAACATCAGCCATGATAAAGCCCAGTGCCTGTGACTGATGGAACGGTACCAGCACCACCTGGTCGAACATGTTGTTGGACTCAAACACCGCCGTGGACAGATGCTTGACACTATTATAGATGAATTTGACGACGGGAATCTTCCCGAGCAGTGTTTCCCCGATATGGATCAAGCGGCGGCCTGCCCAATACGACGATGCCCAGCCCGTCACATAGATAATCACCAATAGCGTAATGAGCCCCATCCCGGGGAAGTAAAAGGGCAGATGCTTGCCAAGGACTCCCTCCGTAAAATGCAGCGTCTCAGCCACCACAAAAAACGTGATCGCCAATGGCACAAGCAGTATCAGTCCATTGATAAAGCGGCGGGAAATGCAGCGGGACCAGCTGCGATTCGGCTTATCGCCCGTACCCCCGCTCATCGTTCATCACCAAAACCGAAGTTGCGCAAGATACCATCGCGGTCACGCCAATCCTTGCGCACCTTGACCCACAGATCGAGGAACACCTTCGAGCCCAGCAGGTTCTGGATATCGGTACGCGCCAGTGCACCAATCTCGCGCAGCATTGCGCCCTTGGCTCCGATGATGATGCCCTTCTGCGAATCGCGCTCGACATAGATTGTCGCGCGGATATAGACGTCATCATTTGGACGCGTCGTCATCTCATCGACATCGACAGCAATCGCATGCGGAATCTCATCACGCGTGAGATGCAGTGCTTTCTCGCGGATAAGCTCGGCCACGATAAGCCGCTCCGGCTGATCCGTAATCATATCATCGGGATAGTACTGCGGCCCCTCAGGCAGGTATTTCTTGACCTCTGTAAGCAAACTGTCAAGATTCGTTTCTTCCTTGGCCGAAATCGGCACAACGCCAGCAAAATTATATTTATTGGTATAGTTGGCAATGATAGGCAAAGCCTGCGACCGCTCAATCAAATCGATCTTGTTGACGACAAGGATAACCGGTTTCTTCGTCGCCTGCAAGCGTTCGAGAATGAACATTTCGCCCGGGCCCAGCTTCTGCGTAGCATCCACCACAAAGAAAATCGCATCGACTTCCTTGAGCGTGCCCTCGGCGGCCTTTACCATATACTCGCCGAGCTTGTGCTTCGGCTTATGGATACCCGGCGTATCGAGGAATACGATCTGCGCATCAGGCTGCGTCAGGATGCAGAGGATGCGGTTGCGCGTCGTCTGCGGCTTATCGCTCATGATGGCGATTTTCTCGCCGATCAGTGTATTGACCAGCGTCGATTTGCCGACATTCGGACGGCCGATAACGGCGATAAACCCTGATTTATGCTTGCCCTTCTTTGCAGCCGGCTGTTTTGCTGCCGCCTTTTCCGGCTTTTTCTCCGCCTTATCCTCGCGCGAGATGCCAAGCTGCCCCATGACATAACGCTGCTCTTCTTCCATCTCCTCACGGTCCGCATCTTCCATATGGTCATAGCCCAGAAGATGCAGCATACCGTGAACCGTCAGGAAAGCCATCTCGCGGCGCACGCTGTGCCCATAGTCTGCCGCCTGTTCTTCGGCCCGCTCCACCGAAATGATGAGGTCGCCCAGCACGTCGACTTCGGGCTCGCCTTCGATTTCCGGCTCCTCGCTCTCATTGAGCGCAAACGACAGGACATCCGTCGGACGGTCAATGCCGCGATACTGTTTGTTAAGCGTATGGATATACGCATTGTTGGTCAGCGTGATGCTGACCTCGCCATTCTCCACATCGTAGAGCTTGCCGACCATCTCAGCTGCCGCCTTGACGTTGTCGATATATTCCTGCGGAAACGTAAGCTCCTCTGGATAATTGCTGATGATTACTTCCATTCCTTATGCCTTTCCCTGTCTCTCTGCCTCAGCTTTGGCCTTGGCTTTTTTCTTCTTTGCTTCCCAGTCGCCATACGCCTCAACGATGCGTGTCACGACCTCATGGCGGATAACATCCATCGGCGCCATGCGCACGATGCCGACGCCTTTGACATCCTTCAGCACCTCTGCCGCTTCGCGCAGGCCCGAGGTCACGCCGCGCGGCAAATCGACCTGCCCGAGGTCGCCCGTAACCACCATACGGGAGCCAAAGCCCAAGCGCGTCAAGAACATCTTCATCTGCTTGTCCGTCGTGTTCTGCGCCTCATCGAGAATGATGAATGCATCCTCAAGCGTGCGCCCGCGCATATAAGCCAGCGGCGCAATCTCGATAACGCCCTTGGCCATGAGCTTCTGGTATGCATCCTGCCCTAAGATATCCTGCAGAGCATCGTAAAGCGGCCGCAGATACGGATCGACCTTGTCCTGCAGATCGCCGGGCAAAAAGCCCAGCCGTTCGCCAGCCTCAACAGCCGGGCGCGTCAGGATAATCTTATTGATTTCCTTATTGCGCAGGGCCGCCACCGCCATGACGACTGCCAGATACGTCTTGCCCGTACCAGCCGGCCCGATGCCAAAGGTAATCGAATTGTGACGGATGGTATCAAGATAAAGCCGCTGACCGAGCGTCTTGGGCCGCACATGACGGCCGCGCGACGTCACGAGAATCGTATCGCCAAACAGCGTGTGCAGAGCCTCCCCCTTGCCGCCCTTGACGAGCCCGATGCCATAGCGTACCTCATGCATCGTAATCGTCGTGCCCTGACGGTAGAGATACTGGAGCTCCTCAAGCACCTTGGCCGCCGGCTCCACCATCGCGGCCTCGCCGAGAATCTCGATGCGGTCGCCACGGCTTATGAACTGACAGTCAAAATTCTCCCGCATGACCTGCAGGAATTCATCGCGCTCACCCAAAAGCGAATAAGCCTCTTTATGGTCTTGGAAAACAATCTGCTTTTCTAATGCCTGCTGCAAAGAATCTGTTCACCTGCTTCTTTCTATCGAATAAACAAATATATATAGTCCCATTGTACCACATATCAAGCCCGCGTCAAAAATACTTATAGCAAAAAGCCCTGCGTACCGGAAGAGGTGCTACGTTGGCACTTACTTTTTCTCCTCAGGCCTTCCCACTGGCGAAGATGGCGCGCCCCGCGCGTCCGATGAGGTTCTATGACACCTCTGTTCTGCCATATTCTTCCTCTTCGTTCGGGATAATATTCTTCAAGTTCCAATCGGAGTACATTCAGCTCGCCTCGCTTTGATGCTGATGACTGCACGGGAACCTCTTCCACCGCTCCGCGGTCCCCCTTCCCCATAGGGGAAGGCTCTAGCCCCCACTTGGCCATCCATTCTAAAAACCCCCCCCCTTGCGTACCAGTAGAGGTTCTACGCTGAATCTCACTTTTCCTCTCCCATGCCTTCTCCCCTGTGGAAAATGGCACGCCCCGCACGACGGAAGAGATTCTGCGCTGGCTCTTGCTTTTCTCCCTCTGCCTTCCCCTCTGGGGAAGGTGGCGCGCTCTGCGCGTCGGAAGAGGTTCTATGCCAGCTCTGGCTTTTCCCCCCCCTGCCTTCCTCCTACGAAAGTTTTTCAGTGCCTGGTACTATCACTTTGCAACCGTTCCTTTACCAGCATATCAATATAACTGCATGCAGCTTCGAACTGCTTATCTATCTCCCGATTCGTGAACCGCAGCACCATCACCCCCAACCGCTGCAATTTCTCAGTCCTCTTTGCATCGTACTGATGCTGTTCCTCTTCATAATGTTGTGAACCATCTAGTTCCACGGCTAACTTCGCTTTTGGACAATAAAAATCTAAAACATAATTCAAAACCGTTTTCTGCCGATGAAATGCTGGTTTATAGGTATGCAGATAATCGTACCACAAATGACGCTCCTGTGGTGTCATATTCTTTCTCAGCGTTTGGGAAACTTTCTTCAAGTTCCAATTGGAGTACATTCAGCTCGCCTCGCTTTGATGCTGATGAGTGCACGGGAACCTCTTCCACCGCTCCGCGGTCCCCCTTCCCCATAGGGGAAGGCTCTAGCCCCCCCACTTGGTCATCCATTCTAAAAAATCCCCCCTTGCGTACCAGTAGAGGTTCTACGCTGAATCTCACTTTTCCTCTCCCATGCCTTCTCCCCTGTGGAAGATGGCACGCCCCGCACGACGGAAGAGGTTCTGCGCTGGCTCTTGCTTTTCTCCCTCTGCCTTCCCCTCTGGGGAAGGTGGCGCGCTCTGCGCGTCGGAAGAGGTTCTATGCTGGCTCTTGCTTTTCTCTCCACAAACTGAGTCAACCTTAATATTCTATAATGTTGACTGTGAACTTATATGATTTTATAATGTTTACAATAGATTCTTATCTTCATGAGAGGGGCTTCGTTATGAAAATCACTGCTATCGACAAACTCACGGATAAAATCATCGCCGGGCTGCGCATCAAACGCGGAGACGACCTGTCCTATCTGCTCACCGCACCATTGGAGGAGCTGCAAGAAGGTGCCCGCCGGCTTCAGGATCATTTCTGTGGCAACCACATCGATTTCTGCACCATCATCAACGGGCGCAGCGGACGCTGCGGTGAAAACTGCAAGTACTGTGCGCAGGCTGCCTGCCATCATACAGGCATCGAGGAATACAGCTTCCTGCCGAAGGAAGAGATTCTCCGCAACGCCAAGGCCAATCAAGACGCTGGTGCCAACCGCTTTGCCATCGTTACGTCAGGACGTGCTCTTGCCGGAGCAGACTTCGACAAGGCCATCGATACGTACAAGGCCATGCACGACAAACTCACCATCGGCCTCTGCGCCTCCCATGGCCTGCTGACCCGCGAGCAGTTCAAGCGGCTGCGCGCTGCCGGTGTCACGAGCTATCATCATAACATCGAGACCAGCCGCCGTTTCTTCCCGCAAATCTGCACCTCGCATACGTATCAAGACCGCATCGATACCATCAAGATTGCTCAGGAAGAAGGCTTCTGTGTCTGCTCGGGCGGCATCATCGGCATGGGCGAGACCTGGGAAGACCGCCTCGATATGGCTATCAGCCTAGCTGAGCTCGGCATCGAATCCATTCCCATCAACGCGCTGATGGCAATTCCAGGCACAGGGCTTGCCAACCGGCCTGCCCTGCCTGCTGAAGATATCCTGCGCACCATTGCGATTTTCCGCTTCATCAATCCAGCAGCCAATATCCGTCTTGCGGCCGGCCGCAAGCTGCTGCCCCAAAACGGTGCGACCGCCTTCCGCGCCGGCGCCTCGGCTTCGATTACCGGCAACATGCTGACGACTTCCGGCACGACCATCAAGGAAGACATGGCCTTGCTGCGCACACTTGGCCTTACGAACCAAAACACAACCTGCACCGCCAGCTGCGGTACGCACTGATTTATAAAAATAAACAGCAAGGTGGATTGCCTTATCGAACCATCCACCTTGCTGTTTATTTTATGCGTTTGGCATTGAATTTTTCAATCATCTTCTCAGGCTTGTAAGATTCCTTAGCCTTGCGCAGGCCCTCATGGCCCATATCTTCCTCGCGGTTCACATAGGTCATGCCCTGCCAGCAATGCTCGATGAACCCTTGATTGATGGCCGGATAGGCACCACGGATATCCGGATCGGCTTTCTCCACATGCACGACCACCGTATCCGTGTTCAGCTGCTCGCCGAAGGTGAACGCAATGATGCGCCCATCAAGGCGGATAGCTCCGCTCTTGAGCCCGAAGTAGTCAAAATCCGCCAGCACTTCGCGGATAGCCTCACTCTCCCAGCCGATAAACGGATCATCGGGTTCATCCTGGATGCGCAGGTCATACCAGCGCTGCAGCTCATCCAGGCAAGCCGGCAGGATTTCCTGCGTCATCGGCAGGTACTCTGCCTGCGGATACAGCTTGCGGAAGGCATTCAGATGGTTTTTCTTGGAATGCAGCTTGCGCCCGGACAGGGTGATGAGCTTTTCTGCCAAGTAGACATAATCGTAATTGTCACGATCGGCCTTGATCTCGAAGGCAGCGCCTTCGTACTGCTCCAGCACCGCCGCATAGCTCTTCTCCATCCCAGTCATGAAGAATGGCCTGTCCTGCGCCTCAAAGTAGGCCAAAAACTTTGCCGTAGCTTCCTGCATCTTCTCCTCGGGGCCATAGGGCTGCAAGGCCATCAGCTGTCCATCCCATTCAGCAGTCATATAGAGGACGCCGTCCTCTTCGCACCACTTGATATGATATGGCTTGCGCCACATGAACAGATTCGTGAAATTGAAATGGGAATTTTCATAATAACGACTTTTAAAATACCGATCAAGCAAGGGCTTGTCGGCTTTCGTCAACGCACGGAATTCTATGATAATCATCCTCCTGATGACACACTCTCGTTACTGTGTACCCTCTCATGATAACAAATCTGTCAAGTACCGGCTGTGACTGACTCACTGAAGCTTCATCATCTGACGGGCGCTTTCTGCCTGCTGCGCCACCTCAGCTACGCCAGCGCCGCCATTGGCAGCTATTGCCGCCAGAACCGCTCCCTCAACCAACGGACAGTCGACCAGCTTTACCATATCATCCTTGAGATTTTCCTGCACCAGTTCAGCCGTCATGACAGCACTGCCCATATCCATGAGGATTACAGCACCATCATGACCACAAACTTCCTCGACAGCCAGCGTGATTTTCTCATAGCTTGTCCCGAGCATGCCATCGTCCAGTCCGCCAGCTGCGGCAATCTGCGCATCACGCGCCATCATTTCCGCCAGCTCTTTCACGCCCTCGGCCAGCTTCTGGCTATGTGATACGATTACAATCCCTACCAACGCCGTCCCTTCTCTCCTGCTTTATTTGAAAATGCGGCCAGATGTCTGACCGCATTCCATCAATGTATCCTATTGTACCATAATTTTTTGCAATTGCAACAAATCTATTATTTATAGTAAGCCACGCCAGCTTCAAAGAGCTGCTGGTCTTTGCTGCCCGGCACGTTGACAGCAATATGCTCACCAATGCGCTCCGAATGTCCCATCTTGCCAAGCACACGGCCATCCGGACTCGTGATACCTTCGATGGCATTGATCGAACCATTCGGATTAAACGGGATAGCCATCGACGGATTGCCCGACGCATCGACATACTGCGTGGCAATCTGCCCGCGCACGCGCAGCTTTGCAATGATTTCCCGATCGGCGACAAAGCGGCCCTCACCATGCGAGATCGCAATCGTATGGATATCGCCCACCTTGACATTATTGAACCATGGCGACAAGTTCGATACGACCTTCGTCTGCACCATGCACGAAGCATGGCGGCCGATGTTGTTATGCGTAAGCGTCGGCGAAGATTCCGAGAGATCACGGATATCGCCATACGGTACCAGCCCCAGCTTGATAAGTGCCTGGAAACCATTGCAGATGCCCAGCATCAGGCCATCGCGCTTGTTCAAAAGCTTCATGACCTCTTCCTTGATGCGCGGATTGCGGAACATGGCTGCGATGAATTTACCCGAACCATCCGGCTCGTCACCGCCACTGAAACCGCCCGGCAGCATAATCATCTGCGCGCTGCGGATGCCCTTGACGATAGCCTCGACCGTTTCCTCAACGGCAGCTGGCGTAAGGTTACGGACAACCAATGTCTGCGCCTCAGCCCCAGCACGTTCCCAAGCCCGCGCCGAATCGTATTCGCAGTTCGTGCCCGGGAATACCGGAATGAATACCTTCGGCCGGGCGATATGCGTCTGTGGCCGCAACACATTGCCCTTTTCGTAGGGAATATACATTGCCTTTTCCTTGCTGCTCTTCTTGACCTGCGTCGGGAAAATCTTTTCGAGCGGCGTCGTAAACGCTGTCTCTGCATCGGCAAGCATGACAACCGTCGCGTCACAGACAATACTCGGGCCAGCCGTCGTCACACCGAGCTCACGGTAGCCGGTTCCGGCCAGCAGCGTCTCAACATCGGTATGTTCGGCCACCTCGAGGATGATCGAACCATAATCCGGCGTGAACAGTTTCTCCATCGTTATCTGCTCGGCGAACTTAAACCCAATGCCATTGCCGAGCGCCATCTTCGTGACCGCCGCAGCGATACCACCAACGCCGACACTCTGCGCCGCAAAGACCTTCTTGCCCGCCGTCATCTGGCTGATTTTCTCCCAGTTGCGCCGCATCTTCGCAAAGATTGGCAAATCCTGGCTGTCTTTCGGTGCCGGCACCAGATAGACCTTGTTGCCCGGATATTTGAATTCCGGCGAAACCGCACAATCGGCTTTCATGACATCGACAGCAAAGGCTGCCAGCGTCGGCGGTACATGAATGTCCTCAAACGTTCCCGACATCGAATCCTTGCCGCCGATGGCCGGAATCTCAAGCTCATGCTGCGCCCAGAGCGCACCGATAAGCGCGGCAAACGGGTTGCCCCACTTCTTCGGATCTTTGCCGAGACTTTCGAAGTATTCCTGGAACGTCAAGCGGATATTATCCGCACGGCCGCCCAAAGCAACGATCTTAGCTGCCGACTCGACAACCGAGTAGAGTGCGCCATGGAACGGGCTCCACTCCGTAAAAGCCGGATTGAGCCCAAAGGTCATCGCCGTTGCCGTATTCGTCTCCGCACCAAGGACCGGCAATTTCGCGACCATGCCCTCAGCTGGCGTAAGCTGCTTGCGGCCACCGAACGGCATCAGTACCGTATTGCCGCCGATTGTTGAATCGAAACGCTCGGCCAGGCCCTTCTGGCTGCAAACATTGAGATCCGACAGATTGGCCAGCCAGGCCTTCTCCAGATCCTTGCCGCAGGCCTTGACCGCCGCCGGGATTTCATGCAGATAGCGTTTCTTCTCATCGGGGCTGCTGATTACAGCAGTGACATGCTGGCGCACACCGTTCGTATCGAGGAATTCGCGGTTCATCTGCACGATGGGCCTGCCGCGCCATTTCATGATAAGCCGCGGCAGTGCTGTAACCTCGGCGACCTTTGTCGCCTCCAGATTCTCTTCGTCGGCGAACCGGACAAAAGCCTCCAGGTCTTCCGGATCGATGACGACAGCCATGCGCTCCTGCGACTCAGAAATGGCAAGCTCCGTGCCGTCAAGTCCCGCGTACTTCTTCTTGACTGCATCGAGATCGATGACAAGCCCGTCGGCCAGCTCGCCGATGGCAACGGCCACACCGCCAGCACCAAAATCGTTGCAGCGTTTGATCATGCGGCTGACCTGCGGATTGCGGAACAGGCGCTGAATCTTGCGCTCCGTCGGCGGATTGCCTTTCTGCACCTCAGCGCCGCAGCTCGTCAGCGACTCCTCCGTATGCTCCTTGGACGAGCCCGTTGCCCCGCCGCAGCCATCACGGCCCGTGCGGCCGCCGACGAGCACGATAAGGTCCCCGGCTGCGGGACGCTCGCGGACGACATTGACCTTTGGCGCAGCCGCAATGACCGCACCGATTTCCATACGCTTAGCCATGTAGCCCTCATGATAGACTTCGCGTACCTGTCCCGTCGCCAAGCCGATCTGATTGCCATAAGCACTGTAGCCAGCCGCAGCGCCCAATGTGATTTTTTTCTGCGGCAGCTTGCCCGATAGCGTATCCTTGAACGGGCGGCGCGGATCTGCAGCGCCGGTTACGCGCATAGCCTGGTAGACATACGAACGCCCCGAAAGCGGATCGCGGATAGCACCGCCCAGGCACGTAGCGGCGCCACCGAACGGCTCGATTTCTGTCGGATGATTGTGCGTCTCGTTCTTGAACATGACGAGCCATTCCTCGTCCTTGCCATCGATATCTGCCTTGACGACAATGCTGCAAGCATTGATTTCCTCCGATTTGTCGAGATCTTCGAGCTTGCCCTGTTTCCTTAGTGCCTTCATGCCGATGACGGCAATATCCATCAGCGTCACATCGCGGAGATTGCTCCCATAGATTTCCTTGCGGTCTTCCAGGTATTTGTTGTAAGCCTTCGTGATAGCCGGAGAAAAATAGCCTTCTTCGATGTCCACCATATCAATGGCCGTCGTGAACGTCGTATGGCGGCAATGATCCGACCAATAAGTATCGATGACGCGCAGCTCCGTGATGGTCGGTGCCCGCCGCTCCGTCTCCTTAAAGTACTGCTGGCAGAACTTCAGATCCTCGAAGCTCATCGCAAATCCCTTGTCAGCCATGAACGCCTTGAGTCCCGCCTCATCGAGCGTATTGAACGCTTTGAGCACCTCAACGTCGGCCGGTTCCTCATAGTGCATGTCCAGCGATTCCGGTTTTTCCAGGCTCGCCTCACGGCTCTCCACGGCATTGATGCAGTAGTCCTTGATTTTCGCAAAGTCATCGCGGCTCACATCCCCCACGATGACAATAACGCGGGCCGTCGCGATCCGCGGACGCTCTTTCTGCGTGACCAGCTGTACACACTGGGCTGCTGAGTCGGCCGTCTGGTCGTACTGGCCCGGCAGATATTCCACCGCAAATGTCCGCGAATTCGGAAAATGCGGCAGTTTCTCCTCATATACTACATCCACCGGCGGCTCTGCAAATACCACCGACTTTACCGCTGCATACTCTTCATCGCTGAGGCCTTCGATATCATACCGCTTGATGATGCGGACGGCCTTCAGTTCCTCGAGGCGGAACGTCTCCTTGAGGTCGCTGCAGAGCTGCTGGGCGGGGATGTCAAAGAATCCCTGTCGTTTCTCTACGAAAATTCTTCTTACAGTCATGAGTGCTCTTTTCCTCCAAATGAAAAAATACTGAAAACATAAAGCTTTATATAGATAAATAGGCATAGCAGACCCCCTACCGGCCTGCTATGCCTATTGCATCACAAACAATCCACTGCAATCTTGACGACTACCTTGGTTACCTTGCCTGGCGTATCATCTACTGCCCCCTGCGGACGATGTACATCCTCCGGATAGAGCACAGCAAAACGCCCCGGAGACAGCACAATATTGCTTTCCGGTATCAAGGACTCATAGAACGTTATATCTTTTTCGGCATCATAAGGGCTCAACACCGTAAGATCCGGGCTGAACGGACACCATCCCATATACTCTTCGCCCTCCACGACGAATTGGATATCCACATATTTCGTATGTGTCTCCGGATGGCATTCACGATATAACCGCGTCGTATAACGCTGCAGATTGGCCACACATTTATCCCCATCGATTGGATAGCGGCCATCCGCCAGCTGTGTAAAATCATGTTCGCGCAGATAATCCAACGCTTTCTGCACCATAGCTGGATATCTTACATGGCTGTCATCCAGCGAATCAATGCTGCCAATAATCATGCCATACCCCTCTTCCCATTCTCATAACTAACATCTTTGACAAGCATCCCGCTTGTCTTTAGTATCATTTTACCTAAAACAGATGCGTATTGCAAGGATACAGGGCTATTTTATCAAAAAGCGCTTAATTTTTCTACAAAAGGACATGCGCCCCAAAATTCTCCATCATCTGTTTCCTCTCAAAAGACCATCTGTAAATTATATCTTGCCAACAGACAGACCCTGTGATATGATTGTCATATATTGCAAAAGGCAATGACTGAAAGAGTATCTGTCCATCTTCTCTCCAGAGAGGCGGTGTTAGGTGTAAACCGCCGGGAGGACACAGAGAAAGCTGCTCACGAGCCTGCATGGCCCCATAAGCCCTGCCGTCAGCCGCGTTAAGGCATTGAGTGGATTCCTGCCGATTGCAGGGTCCGATTAAGGTGGTACCACGGGAATAAGCCCTCGTCCTTTACAGGATGAGGGCTTTTATAGTAGAAACATAAGGGAGGAAAATATACCCATGCGTGAACTCTTAGAACTGCTCGAACACGATGCACGCCGTCCAGTCGGCGAGCTGGCCTCCATGCTGAACCGCAGCGAGTACGAAGTCGAGCGCGACATCAAGAATCTGGAAAAGGACAAGATCATCCTTTCCTATAATACGCTGATCAACTGGGAAAAATTCGGTGATGATACGGTCACGGCTGTCATCGAAATCAATCTGACGCCGCAACGCGAAGTCGGCTTCGATGCCATCGCCGAGCGCATCTACCGCTTCGACGAAGTACGCACCGTCTATCTGATGAGCGGCAGTTTCGACCTCATGGTCATCATCGAGGGCAAGTCGCTAAAGGACGTCGCCAACTTTGTCGCCAAACGTCTGGCCACCATCGAGGGCGTCACGGCTACGCGCAGTCATTTCATGCTCAAACCATACAAGAAGGATGGCATCATCATCAACGACGAAGAGCGTGACCGCAGATTGGTGGTGTCCCCATGATCGAAACAAAAAACAACTGGGCAGACCGCCTCTCCCCCGGCGTCAATGCCATCGCTCCCTCGGGTATCCGCAAATTCTTCGATATCGCCGCCCAGATGGAGGATGTCATCTCCCTTGGTGTCGGCGAACCGGACTTTGTCACACCGTGGTCTATCCGTGAAAGCTGTGTCTACGGATTAGAGCAGGGCTACACATCCTATACGGCCAACCGCGGCCTGCCCGAGCTGCGGCAGGAAATCTGCAACCACTTCCACGACTGCTATCAGACCGACTACGATGCCGCCACCGATGTCCTGGTGACGGTCGGCGTCAGCGAAGCTCTCGATATCGCCATGCGCGCCATCCTCGCACCTGGCGATGAAGTGCTGATTCCCGAGCCTTGCTACGTCTCATATCAAGCCTGCACGATTTTAGCCGGTGGTGTCCCTGTGGCCGTTCCCGCGAAAATCGAGAACGAATTCCGCATCACGCCGGCTGAACTTGAGGAGCATGTCACGGAGCGCACCAAGGTGCTGCTGATTGGCTATCCGAACAACCCGACCGGTGCCATCATGACACGCAAGGATCTCCAGGCCATCGCGGACTTTGCCGAAAAACACGACCTTATCGTCATTTCCGATGAAATCTACGGCGACCTGACCTATGGCGGCGAGGAGCATGTCTGCTTTGCCTCCCTGCCGCGCATGCAGGAGCGCACCATCCTGCTCAATGGATTTTCCAAAGCCTATGCCATGACAGGCTGGCGCATCGGCTATGCACTCGGCAATCCGACCATCATCGCCGCCATGACGAAAATCCATCAGTACACGATGCTCTGTGCGCCAATCACGGCTCAGATTGCCGCCGTCGAGGCACTGCGCCACGGCGAGAAATACATGAAGAAGATGGTCTCGGAGTACGATCGCCGCCGCCGTCTGATTTATGATGGCTTCATCAAGATGGGCCTCGAATGCTTCGAACCAAAAGGTGCCTTCTATATCTTCCCCAACATCAGCTCAACCGGCTACACGTCGGATGAATTCGCCGAAGAGCTATTGAAAGCTGAACATGTCGCCCTCGTCCCCGGCAGTGCCTTCGGTGCCTGCGGCGAAGGCCATGTCCGCTGCTCGTATGCGACCTCCATCGACAAGATTTCCGAGGCACTCAATCGCATCGACAATTTCCTCAAGCATCATAAAAAATAAAAATGAGCCGGAAAGCAGCAACCGCTTTCCGGCTCATCGTTTCTTCAGGATTTTGTAGTATGGTGAGGATTTTTGCTCACTATCTCAATCGCCTTAGCGATTGCCTGGATAACCGTAACCTCACCTTCCGTAGTCATCTCACTGACGCGGACAAAAACATCGCCCTTGCGCGTGGATACATATCTGGGCGGCAGCTGATTGAGGGCCAGCGCAGCAATATCCGAGCGGCATTGCTCACACCGGCAGCAGGATGGATACTGTTCCAGTACAATATCCATCTTGTCCTGGACAACTTCTTCCATACAGTTTTTCAGTTCCATGATTATTCCTCCCTGTTGGGATTCATTATAACACGTTTTTAGTCAGAAGCAAATCCAGCATAATCTTTCTGAATTTGACAAAAATGCCGACCCATGCTATACTATCAATTGTTGTCTAGGGCAATAATCATGCGCTCGTAGTCCAGTGGATAGGACGTTAGCCTCCGGAGCTGAAAGCGTGGGTTCGACTCCCGCCGAGCGCACCACTTTGATTCAGATAGCTTTTCGCAGTCTTCTTTATGAAGCTGCGGAAAGCTTTTTTTGTATCCTTTCTTCTGGCAAATAATATTCCCCCGTGGATAATCCACGGGGGAATATTATTTGCTAGAAGCTTACTGTATTCACCAGAAGCCATCCTTATCTTCTTGTTTTTCGACCCATTTGTGAGCTACGTCTTTATTCACCCACCACTCATCGAAATAGATTTCGACATCTCTTTCGTTGCTCTCATCGGAACATCTATGGGACCCCAACACGAAATCCCCCTCAAGGACATCACCTGGTTCGAGCCGGTTCGGTTTGGCGTAATATTTGCGTACCCAGCCACAGCTGTAGCCATGAAAAGCGGATACCACTACGCTTTTATTCACGGGATTGTAATAAACCACGGTCCCCTTTTCTGCAAATGCACTGCTCGATAGTATCAAGGTCAGCAAAAACAACAAGGGGAATACTTTTTTCAACGACATAGTCCTCACTCCTTACCAATGATTCATCCTTATACCAACCGGCTTGTCCTTGCCGAAATGTATTCTGTTCTTTATATCCCTGAAAATGGCAAAGTGTTGTCGTCTTCCCCTCATTTTTTCACTCACACGGCACCATGCTCCAAAAGATCTTCAAAGCGCTCGCGCACCTGCGGTACCGACAACCCAATGATGACCTGGATGGCGCAGCCATTATGCACAAGGCCATGGGCGCCATGGGCCTTGAATACCTCTGGTGCGGCCAGCAGGCTGTCATCCTTGACCGTCACGCGCAGCCGCGTCGCACAGTTCGTCACGTCGACGATGTTTTCCCGGCCGCCGAGATCTGCGAGGAATGCCGCCGCTTCCTCCGCCAGGATATCCCCTTTCGCCTTGGCCTTGTAGTCGGCTTTGGTGTAGAGTTTGACCTCTTCATCGCCGCGGCCCGGCGTCTTGAGGTCAAGCTTTAGGATAAGCGTCCGGAACACTGCAAACCAGATTCCCGTGAAGATGAGCCCGACAACAATCTGCGTCAAATAAGTCGGCCAGTGATTCTGGAACAACGGGATCCAGTCCTGGAACAGGGCGCAGTCCAGAAGGCCGCCGCCGAAATTCCCCGTCACGCCCAGCGCATACATCGTAGCCGACAACGTGCCAGCCAGCAAAGCATGGACAACGAACAAGATAGGAGCGACAAACAAGAAGGTGAATTCCAATGGCTCCGTGATGCCGCAGCAGACCGCCACTGCAGCAGCGGGGAATACCAGCGCACCGATTTTCTTGCGGTTCTCCGGTTTCGCCGTGAAGTACAGTGCCAAGGCGATGCCCGGGCAGCCAAAGACCTTGCTCATGCCATGCAGCGCAAAGCCGCCTTCGGGGAACAACTCGATCAAAGGCTTTGTCGAAGCCGCAAACTCCTGCAGATGCTGGAGCCAATAAACCTGGATGCCATTATCGACCACAGCCGGCCCGAAGATAAACGGCAGGTAAATGAAGTGATGCAGCCCTGTCGGAATCAAGATGCGCTCAAGGAACGTATAGACCCATACGCCGCCTACGCCTGCGCTGACCAAAAAGCCCTGCAGCGAAGCAATCGCCAGCTGGAACTGCGGCCAGACCACGCAGAACAGCAGCGCAATCGGGAACATCAGCCAGAAGCCAGCCACCACGACGAGGGACGAGCCGCGGAAAATGCCCAGGCTTTCCGGCATATTGACATCAAACAATTTCCCATGCAGCCAGACCGAAATGGCTGCAATGAGAATCGCACCGACAATACCGGTATCGAGGGTCTTGATGGTCGCCACCATCGTAAGCCCCGAGCCAGCTACGGCCTCACGCGTGAAGTCAACGCCAAAGCTCGGCCCGTAGATGGACAGGATGGCACTGACGAAATAATTGAAGATGATGTAGATCAGAAAAGATTCCATACAGGCCCGGGCGTTATTCTTTTTCGCCAGGCCAATCGGAAGACCGATCGCAAACAAGAGCGGCATCTGGCGAAAAACCGTCCAGGCACCTTCCTGGATGATATACCAGAAATTGTACCAAAGCGTGCCCTTCTCGGCGATGGGGCCGAGAAGCATCGCATTGGTGCACAGAATGGAGATTGCTACAAATATACCAAATACACCGAACATCAAAACTGGCGTGAACATCGCACCACCGAAGCGCTGGACGTTCTGCATGACAATATCTTTTGAAATCTGCATGACAAACTCTCCTATTCCCCGTCACAGGCTTTTAGTGCAGTTCCGGCCAATACGCTTTATTCGCTTCGATGAGATCATCCAGGATTGCCTTAGCTACCGACGCCGACGGCACTGTCTTCGAAAGGGTCAGCGCCTGCCAGAGTTTCTGGTAGCTGCCATTGATCCAGGCATCGACCACGAGTTTTTCCACCGATACCTGCTGCTCCATCAAGCCCTTCTGGAACTGCGGAATCTTGCCGATGCTGATTTTTTCATAGCCGTTAGCCCCGACGATGCACGGAATCTCCACCATCGCCGTCGGATCGAAATTGGCAATCGCGCCATTGTTCTCCACAATCAGCAGCATGCGTGCTTTCTGGTTTGTCGTGATGGCCTCAGCCAAATCGACGATATAGCTTGCATGGTCATCCGCCTCAAAGGCACAATCTTTCGCTGTACCTTTGTCCACGATATCCTTCGCTGCTGCAAATACATGTTTCTCACGATGCTCCATGACCTCATTAGCCCGCGTGTGGTCAGGATGCTCGTTATCATGCTGGAACACGTAATCCGGATAGAGATAATATTTGAGATACGTATTGGGCAGCGTATCGGGATCGACTGCATAGACATCTTTCGCCTTGGCAAAGGTATCCTGCCAGCTGGCCTCAACATTTTTGTCATTGGGATTTACGACATAGCCGTGCTCCTTGACATGCGCCTTGATTTGCGGCATGAGATCATGGCCTTGCTTGTCGCGGATATCACACCACCAGCCGAAGTGATTGAGACCATAATAGCGCACCTCCATATCCTTGCGGCCATTCGGCAGCTTGAGGATTTCCGCCATGCGCTCTTCGATGCCGACAGGCATATCGCAGATATTGATGATGCGGGAATCCGGCCGCAGACGGCGCGTGGCCTCAGCAACGATAGCCGCCGGATTCGAGTAGTTGAGCATCCAGGCCTTCGGCGAATATTTTTCCATATAATCGAGAATCTCCAGAACGCCGCCGATGGAACGCATGCCATAAGCAATGCCGCCCGGACCGCAGGTTTCCTGTCCGAAGACGCCGTGACGCATCGGGATTTTTTCATCCTTCTCACGCATCGCATATTTGCCGACCCGGATATGGGCCATGACGAAGTCCACATCGGTAAATGCTTCCTCCGGATCGGTCGTATACGAAAAAGCGATTTCCGGCGCCCGCTCCGCGAGCAGAATCTTGCAGGCTTCCGCAATCTTTTTCTGCCGCTCGGCATCGTTATCGTAGAATTTTATCTGGCGAATCGGGAACCGATCGCTGTGTTTCAAGAGCATCAGGACAATTCCTGGTGTGAAGGTACTTCCGCCGCCGGCAATAACAATCGATGACTTTTTCATAATAAAAACCCCTTTCAAAAATGATTGCCTGTGAAAAACCTTCGCGAATGGATTTCATGGCTTTATCATAATCAAAAGGAGTTACGGTTTCAATAGTTCTGGCGTGGTTCGGGAGACGTCACCCCAGCCTGTGACTTGTCACGATCTGGCGTGATATATCACATTTTGCCTTAGGTATCTTCGCTGTCACCATCCTGCTCTGCCAAAAACTGCGTATAGCTGACAAACCAGATTTCCACCATCAGGAAAAAGGCCAGCGTCGACTCATAAGGACGTTTCGATGCCACGGGAAGCGCCCTAGGCGTCACATAAAGATTTTCGGTACTGAGCCGTGCCAGTGAATTGCTTTGCAGCCGCGTCATCGAGATCAGTGGCACGCCTTTAGCATGCAGCGTCTTGGCAAAATCCACCACACGGTCACTCTCGCCGCTCAGTGAAATGATGACAAAAAGATCCTCAGGCGTCGCATTCTCCATCGTGATGCGAAACTCATCCGGGCCGTAAATGGTATACAGATATTGATTCATCTGCAGGAACAGCCGCGTAAGTTCATTGGCGATATTGCGCTGCACGAGCCCCGAAGCAAAAACAAACACGCGGCGGGCACGATGCATCAGCCGGTTGACACGCTCAAAATCCTGCTTGGCAATCTCCTCGCCGATGGCCTGGCACAAGGCAGTCGTCGCCTCGGCGATCGTCTGGGTAGGCTTGTCATGGGGCTTGGCATATTCCATCTTGAGCACAGCCTTCAGATCGCTGAAGCCATCGAATCCCAGCTTCTTGGCAAACCGCATCACCGTTGTGCGCGAGACATGACAGGCATCTGCCAAATCATAGATGGATATATAACAGCATTCTTCCAAATGCGCATAGATATAACGCCAAACAATCAAATCCGTATCGTTCAACCGACTCAGATTATGCTTCACAAGCTCTTCCATCTTCATGCCATCATCCCTTCTGCCAGCAATACAACAACTGTTTACAGTATAACACATCCAGGCCAGAAACTTGACCGATCAATTTGACTTGTCATTTTTGACCGGTCAATCTGACTTGTCGATGCTAAAGCATATTAAAAATATATGTTTACAGTTGACAAAGTTACACAAGTGTCTTATCATATAATACAAATATGAATTGGAGGGATGAACATGAATGCGAAAAAATTATCACTTTTGGCCCTGAGCGCACTCACGGCTATAACGTTACTCCTCAGCGGCTGCGGCCAGCAGGCGCAAAAGGAAATCAAACTAGGTGCAACCTCCGGGCCGCATGCCGAAGTAGCCGAAGCTGTCGCCAAAGAAGCTGCCAATCAGGGACTCAAAGTCACTGTTGTCGAGTTTTCCGATTATGTCACACCCGATCAGGCGCTCGCTGACGGCGATATCGACCTGAACAGCTACCAGCACGAGCCGTTTCTAAAAAATTTTGCCGCACAGCACAACGCCGAACTTTCCCCTATTGGCACAACGATTCTCATGCGCATGGGTATCTACAGTGATAAAGTCCACAACGTAAAAGACATCCCCGATGGCGCAAAAGTAGCCATTCCGAATGACCCGACCAACGGTGGCCGCGCACTGATGCTGCTCGCTAAAGCCGGACTCATCACCTTGCCGGAAAACAATTTCAAAGCAACGATACAGGACATCCAGGCCAATCCCAAACATCTCCAGTTTGTCGAGCTCGAGGCCGCCCAGCTGCCCCGCAGCCTGCAGGATGTCGATATCGCCGTCATCACGATGAACTACGTCATGAGCGGCGGACTCGATGTCGAAAAACAGGGCATCTATCTGGAAGACAAATCGGAACCATTGGCAGTCACGGTACTGGCCGCCCGTACGAAAGACAAAGACAATGCCGACTATCAGAAAATCGCCCAGATTTTCCATGCAGAGGCCATCAAGAAATTCATTCAGGATCAGTATCATGGTACCATCGTACCAGCAGAATAAGGGGCAATCACTATGGCAGGACTATCAAAACGCACAAAGACCTTTACAGATTCCGTCATCCGGCGCATGACGCGCGTCTCACTCAAATACCAGGCAGTAAATCTCAGTCAGGGCTTCCCCGACTGGAATCCACCTTCAAAACTCACCGCACGGCTGGCCGAAATCGCCGCCCACGGGCCGCATCAGTATTCCATCACTTGGGGTGCACAGAACTTCCGCGAGGCACTGGCCAAGAAGCAAACGCATTTCACAGGGCTTGCCATTGATCCCAACACCGAAATCGTCACGACCTGCGGTGGCACCGAAGCCATGATGACCGCAGTCATGAGTGTCACTGACCCTGGCGATAAAGTCATTGTCTTCACCCCCTTCTATGAAAACTATGGTGCGGATGCCATCCTGTGCAGTGCCACCCCCATCTATGTATCGTTAAAACCGCCAGCCTATACCTTTGATGCCGGCGAACTCGAAAAGGCCTTCCAGCAGAAGCCAAAAGCCTTGATTCTCTGCAATCCGTCCAATCCCTGCGGCAAGGTATTTACGCGCGAAGAATTGCAACTCATCGCCGATCTGGCAGAAAAATACGATACCTGGGTCATTACCGACGAAGTCTACGAGCATATCGTCTACGAACCATACGAAAACATTTACTTTGCTACGCTGCCACACATGCGGGAACGCACGATTTCCTGTGGCTCCCTCTCCAAGACCTATTCGATTACCGGCTGGCGTCTCGGCTACGTCATCGCCCGCCCCGAGGTCATCGAAGTTGCCCGCAAAGTCCATGATTTCCTGACCGTCGGCGCCGCAGCGCCACTGCAGGAAGCGGCCGTCACAGCCCTGAGTTTCGACGACAGCTACTATGACTGGCTGAAGCAGCACTATACGAAGAAACGCGAACTCCTACTGAATGGCCTGCGCGATATCGGCTTGCCGCATACCGAACCGCAAGGTGCCTATTACATCATGGTCGATATATCCGCTTTCGGTTTCGCCAGCGACGAAGAATTCTGCGAGACACTGGCCGAAAAAGTCGGCGTCGGCGCTGTCCCTGGCTCGGCCTTCTTCCATGAGGATAACAACGACTATATGCGCCTGCATTTTGCCAAGAATGACGACACCTTAAACGAAGCTCTGGCAAGACTAGCCGGCATCTATAAGAAAATGCCTGTGCATCGAAAATAATAAAGCAAAAGACGACAGTCCAACCGACTGTCGTCTTTTTTCTATGGGATTTGAGCGGTCAATTGACAAGTCAATTTCTCTCCAATCCCCAAATGTACAATCCTGCAAAATTTTTTCATTCCAGTGAAAAAACTTCGCAAAATCACATACTTTTCTCACGAAAATAAAATTTAATCTCTCATATCCTACTACTTTTTATAAAGTAATAAACAAGCGGCCACCAAATCGGTTGCCGCTTGCCCGTATTAACGTTTCATATTGATCATAGTCTCAAGCATCTCATCACTGACCGTGATAATCTTTGAATTGGACTGGAAGCCACGCTGCGTGACAATCATATCCGAGAACTCGTTAGCGATATCAACATTGGACATCTCAAGAGCCGACGGCGTAATCGTGCAGCCAAGGTCACTGGCCGTCTTGACATTTGGCGTACCAGAGTTATTAGAAGTCTGATACAAGCTATTGCCTGTCTTGGTAAGACCGGAGGCATTATTGAACTGAGCAATCGCCACCTGTGCCTCGGTCTGTTTCACACCATTGGTATACGTTCCCGTAATGATACCAGAGCTGTCAATGGAAACACTTTTTAACGTACCAGCCGCATTGCCATCGCAGGTACCATTTATCGTAGTGCCACCTGCATATTGGGTAAGCTTACTCATATCAACGGTAACAGTATGTGTTCCTGTAGAACCATTAGTAAGCGTCAGATTTAAATTTCCAGAACCTTCGCTATATGTTCCCGTCGTCTTGAATTGCAACGTCGCATCCGCCATAGCTACTTTCGTTTTGCTACCATCCGGTTCCGTGATTTCCGTACTTCCCGAACCATCCAGATTTACCGATGCCGTCCACTGATTACCATTCGTGCTATCCGTTTTTGTCTTCGTAAAGTAGACGATAATAGAATGAGCATTACCTAATGTATCGTACACTGTCAAGGTTGTCGTAAGCGGCATACTATAGCCCATCGTATAGGAACCTGTCGTCTTCGTAGTCGTTGTCCCATCAGACATCGTCGTACCAATAGAATTTATCGTACTCGTATAAGAATCGCCAGCCTTATACGGCGTCGTATCGGAATTATTTATTTTCAAGCTGTTTGACTTGTCATCCGTAAGCGTAATCCCCGAAACAGTCAATCCATTCGCTGGTTTCAAAGTAACAGCACTTGATGTTGTCGTCCAGCTATCCAGTGTATTATCTCCAGATTTCACCTTACCAGTCATCTGGGTTATTGATACCGTCGTTTGCGGCTCTATCTTTTGGATATTTGCCGTTGGTAAGCCAGTGATGCTATTTATATTAGCCGTATACGTTGTATTACTGCCTTTTGAAATGCTACCAATATTGGATGAAATACCACTTCCTATTGTATATTGCGCAACATTTACAGCGGCAATTGTCGAACCATCACTGAGCGTTATCGTACCTGCACCTGACGTAGCACTGCTGCTAACAACGGTAACCCCCGCAGGCGGTGCACTATTACGTGTATACGTAGCTGTTGAACTACTAGCAATCGACAAAGTATCACCATTAGCCAATGCCACCGTATACGTCGCGCCACTGTCATTTGACAATATATCATTATTACTCAGCGTAACCGTTTTTCCTTTTACGCTGTCAATAGTTCCCGAAATAGAGGTATTTTGCACATAATTATTGCTAGTATTGGTAGAATTATTCACCGTCAACGTATCGCCGCCGGCCAAATTGACAGTATAACTTGTATTGCTATTATTCGTAAGCGTACTTCCCGTACTTAACGATACCAATTTCCCGTGAATGCTATCTACAGTATCTGACAGACCAATGCCCGTTGTATACGTTCCCGTCGAACTTGACGGTACCGACACCGTATCACCATTTATCATAGTTAAAGTAAATGGCCACGATGCAATATTTCCCCAAGTAGCATTATCAGCAGCCAACGTTGCAGTTCCGGCTGAAGCATTCAACGTCTTTATCGCATTGCTGCTAGTGGGAACCGCCCCCGTTACCTTATACGACTGCGAGGATGTTACTGGCACAGAAAGAGTGCTGCCATCACTCAACGTAAGAGTCGTATTACCATCCAGCGAATAGTTTGTTCCCATCGCATACTGCCCGCTTGCAGAAGTGATACTGATACCATTGCTAAAGCTACAATCCAGATTGCTTATTTTTGTCGTATATTTTCCACCAACGGTCCATGTATCTGTATTGGTCGGATCTACAGTTATACTATTCCCCTTGTTGTCTGTCAGCTTTATTCCCTCAATAGTAGCCTCAGCGGCATTAAGGTTATTGACATACGTTGCTGCTGTCGTCACCTTCGCAGCCATCGATTTTCCCGATTCCACCTTAATGCCACCCACAGCACCATTGGTATTTAACTCTCCATCTTTTGCCGTCCAGCCCTGCACCAGCATGCCGCTGCCTGGCAGGACATAGTTACCATCAGCATCAAACTCAAAGGCACCATCACGCGTATAGTAAGTTTCATTACCCTGCTTAACTACGAACAAGCCATTTCCCGACAAGCAAAGGTCAGTATTCTTACCCGTAGCCTGCACCGAACCATCGGTAAACAGCATATCAATGCTCGCCACACCAGTGCCAAGACCAATCTGTTTCGGATTCGTACCGCCAAGATTTCCCGTTGGTGCCGATGCACCAGCCTGTGTCTGGCTAAGCGTGTCCGCAAAGGTCACTCGGCTGGATTTAAAGCCTGTCGTATTTACGTTGGCAATGTTGTTGCCGATTACATCCATTCGCGTCTGATGCCCTTTTAAGCCCGAAACACCGGAATATAATGAACGCATCATGATTAATCACTTCTCCTTTATCCCATGTGCCTTAAAGTATTGCAGCACTGTCTATGTTGGTAAAAATATTTTCTTTAGCACTTGCTTCATCCACAGCCGTGATAACCGTGCGGTTTTTCACGCTTACGACGAGGGCCGTCTGTTTCATCCAAATCAGTGCTTCCCGCGAGCCTTTGGCGGCCATGCGGTCAACAGCAGATTCCAGACGCGCTTTGTCCTCCTCATCCAATGCTATCCCGCGCAGTTCCAGCCGCTTTTCTGCATGGCGCGAAAATTTGACGCCATGTTTCACCGCGTGCAGTTCGCGGGCAAATGCCGTTGCGTTTGGTTTTGGCGACTTTCCTTGTCTCCTGCCGATTCCTGCCATTCCCTGCTCGGCTTTCGCTGGTGTTTTGACGATTTCTTTCATAGTTGCCTCAACCCTCATGTGTGTTTTGAAACCTATACTTTTTGGAATAGACAAATTTTATTTAAGAAATCTTGCATTTTCACCGATAGATATAGTAGATTAATATAGAAACAGCCTATTCAGAAAAGTATACTTTTCCGAATAGGCTGTTTGCTTATTTCCGACGCTTTTCGCGCTCTTTTTGCTGCTGACATTTATTATAGAACGTAGAAACCGGCATGTTTATTTTCCTGGCTGCCTGGTTCAGTGAAAGCTCTCCGCGCCGCCAGGCTTGATACACACAGGCAAATCCCTGTGGCAACGGCTTCTGCGGCCGGCCAAAGCGCACACCACGCCGATGTGCTTCAGCAATCCCTTCGGCCTGCCGCTGACGGATGTTGTGCCGCTCGTTTTCGGCCACAAAGGACAGCACCTGCAAGATAAGGTCGCTAACAAATGTCCCCAATAAATCCTTGCCTCGCCGCGTATCCAATAGCGGCATATCCAAAACGACAATGTCGGCGCCTTTGACTTTGGTTATCTTCTGCCATTGCTCCAACACCTCGCGATAATTGCGTCCCAGCCGGTCAATGGAATGGATACAGAGAATCGTCTCGTCATCGATACGCTGCATAAGCTTCTGATACTGCGGCCGCACAAAATCCTTGCCCGATATTTTATCCATATAAATGTTTTGCGGCTCGATTCCCATCTTCCGCATAGCGGCCAGCTGCCGCCCCAGATTCTGCTCCCGCGTGCTCACGCGCACATATCCCAAGATTTGCTGCATAATAATCCTCCCCAATATAATAATAGGGCTATGCACGCATACAGCATGCATAGCCCCATTTATTTTACTGAGTATCTGTATTATCCCTCAATGGATTTCATCGGCATCGTTCCATTTGGCATTCTGCTTCTGCAGGGCCGCAAACGATTGACGGATTACCGGGCAGCCATAACACTCCTGCCCATCAAAATTATCTGCTTTGGCAAAGTGTTCCATCAGATGTTTGCGGCAGGCCTCATCGACGATAGCTGGCTGCAGTTCTGCCAGCGTCTTTTTACGTTCGCCCAAAAACTGCCGCATCCATGAATTCCACTGCGCATATTGGCGATAGAGCTGACGATGCAGAAAATCAAAACCATTGCCCGCAAAATTTTCCTTGGCATTGCAGAGTACATTACAGTTGGCACATTCATAGGTAGTTACCGTCGTGGTCTTTACATGGGAGACGCACGACTTCGGCAGTGACCAAGCAAAGTAGCCTGTCATCTTCGCCATGCGCATGATATCGGCATGCTCCTTTGCCAGGCGCTCAATATTCTGCGGGATATAGTGGCGAACCGTAGCCTCCAGGTTCGCCTTGGTCGCCCGCACAGGAAACGGAATCAGCTTGCCGCACTCTTCTTCGGAATCTGCCATATTTGCCTTATGTACCATCCCTAAAATCAACAGCGTCCGCTGCTGTTTCATCAACGACAAAAATTCATTGCTATTGCTGATGCCCCGCGGATCGTCATCTTCTTCCATAGCTTTATGCAGCTCGATTGCCACCAGCAGCATGCGCTTGTGCAGTTCCAGCATTTCGCCAAACATGTCCTGCATTTCTTCGCGGAGTTTTTGCTTATCACTATCTGCCGCCATCCTGTGTCACTCCTTCAGACCCTCACCTTACATCTAATCCCTTTTATTTTTTCGCGGTCTATTGGCAAACTCCTTTATTCTCAGCGGATAAAATACGGCTTGAGCACAATCGTCACAAAAAATACCAGCGCGGACAGTACGACGATTGTTGCCCCTGCCGCCATGTTGAAGTAATAGGCCAGAATCAAGCCACTGATGCCAGTAAGCAATGCAATGCCGATAGATACCGCATGATATTGCTTGACATTATTGGTGACGTTACGCGCTGCCGCCGCCGGCAGCACGAGGAGTGCGTTGATGATCAGGATGCCGACCCACTGGATGCTGATGGATACGACGACAGCCAGGATAGCGGCAAACATCCCCTCCACCCAAAAGGTATCCATGCCACGGCTGCGCGCAAACGAGGAATTGATCGAGAGAACCAGCAGCTTATTGTAGAGCAAAGCCCAGCCGCCAATCACCAGCAAAAAGACCAGCGCCAGCGCCTGCAGATCTTCCTCGGTGATGCTCAGCACATCACCGATAAGAAACGAGGAAAACTTATTGAAGCCGCCGCCAGCTGTCATGATCATAAGGCCCAAAGCAATCGCTGTCGATGAAAAAACACCGATAATCGTATCGGTCGAGGCCGTGCTCTTATTCTTGATATAGGTAATGCAAAGCGCAAACAATATGGAAAACGCCACCAGTGAGACAAGCGGTGAAACCACACCGAGCAGTACCCCGATGGCAATTCCCGTGAACGCACCATGACCGAGGGAATCCGAGAAAAAAGCCATGCGGTTCGACACGACCATCGTGCTCAAGAGGCCAAAGAGCGGCGTTACCAGCAAGATAGCCAGCAAGGCATTCTTCATAAACATATGGCTGGCCCATTCAAAGGGCAGCAGGGTATCCATGACACCATAAATCATTTCCATCAGCCTCTCACCTCGCTTTCCGCTTTGCTATCGTTGGCACTTCCGGCCTCGCCGCCCGCAAGCATGCCGAAAATACGGCGCGTGCGCGCATCACCAAACACCTCTTTCGGCGTCCCGTTCGTGACGACACGCTTATCCAGCAGCACGACCTGGTCGGCATGACGTGCCACCATGTTAAGATCATGCGAAATCAGGATAATGGCCATATCTTCTTTCTCACGCAAATCCGCAAGGATTTCATAAAAGAGCTCCAAACCGTTCTGGTCAACGCCCGATACCGGCTCGTCAAGCAGCAATAAATCCGGCAGCGGATCAAGGGCCAGCGCGAGCAGTACGCGCTGCAGCTCGCCGCCTGAGAGCGCACCAAGCCGGCGGTCAATCAAATGCGCGGCATGAACACGGGCCAGGCTCTTTTCGACCTGCGGCCGCAATTTCTTATCTGAGCAAAGCCAGACGGGACGTTTTGACAGGCAGGCCATAAAGATGTCCATAACGCTCGTCGGAGCGCTGACATCAAAGCGCAGATACTGCGGTACATAACCGATGACAGGATGCCCTGTATGCTTGCCCTTGGCATCGACATAGTGGAGCTTGCCCTGATGCGGCACCTCGCCCAGGATAGCCTTTAAAAGCGTGCTCTTGCCGGCACCATTCGGGCCGATCAAAGCCGTGAGCTGCCCGCAATGGATATGGATATTCACATCCTCGAAGATGACCTGACGGCCAATCCGGACCGCAAAATCCTCGATGCGCGTACAGCAGAGCTTGGCACAATCTTCACTCGACGATGCGTGATGATGTATGATATTCTTAAACAATTTCGTTACTCCTTATATTCAGCGGTTCAGCTGGCGGAACGACCGGCTCCCGGCTACAAAGCCCAATAAGGCATAAAGCAGCAATACCACGACTGAGCCCAGTGCAATCTCACTGCCGCTGCCAATCCCGCGCAGCAAATAGCTCGTATGCGTAAGCGGCAGCAGTTCGATGAAATAACGCAGCAAGTCCGGCAGCGCCTGCGTCGAAAAAAAAGTGCCGCACAAAAAAGACATCGGCAGCAGGATATAGGTGTTGACCTGGCTCATTTCCTCATACGTCCGTATCTTCATCGCCGCGATGAAGCCGATTTCCGCAAAGATGATGCAGTTCAGCACCAGCACCAGCAAAAAAAGCGGCGTAAGCGTGAAATGTGCGCCAAAGACCAAAGCCAGCACTACGATGATGGCCGAGGAAATCAGCCCGCGCAGTACAGCCGCGAGCACCTTGCCGATGACAAAGGCATCGGGCCATATCGGGGCGATGATATATTCTTCCAGACTTTTATGATAGATGCGCTCCGCATGCACCGGCGTGATGCTATTGAAGCTAATATTCATCGAATTGAGCGCCAGGATGCCTGGCACCAGAAAGTCAAGATACGTCCCTGACTCCACCTGGATGCTGCGCCCCAACCCCCAGCCAAAAGCGACGAGATAGAGCATCGGGGCCACCATGCGCGACAAGATGAATTTCGTCAGCCGGCGCTTCAGTACAACCCAGTCGCGCCAAAATACCGTCCAGATATCGTAAAGCATCAGATGCCCTCCTTTCGCCCGGTAAGCTCGATGAATACATCCTCGAGATTGGTCGGCCGTATGAGGATCGAGCCCTCGCCTGCCTGCCGGCCAGCAAAGACAGCTGCGGCCTGTTTTTCGGCAAAGAACTTGTACGCACGCCCTGCACTGCCATCCCACTCTACCGTATAACGCCCCAGCTGCTCACAGAAATTTTCCGGCGTATCGAGAGCCACGAGTCTGCCCTTATTGAGGATAGCCACACGGTCACAGAGATTTTCTGCTTCCTCGATATAATGCGTCGTCAAAAAGACCGTGACGCCGTCACGGGCCATCTGCCGGATTAGCTCCCAAATCCGGCGGCGGACCTGCGGGTCAAGTGCGACCGTCGGCTCATCCATGAACAGGATGCGCGGACGATGCAACAGCGCGCGCGCAATCAGCAGGCGGCGCTTCATGCCCCCCGACAGGCGGCGGACGCCATCGTTCACCACATCCGTGAGCTCGACATACGCCAGCAGCTCACGGATGCGCTGCCGCCGCTCCGCGCCCCGCATATGGTGCAGCCGTGCATGCAGCGCAAGATTCTCGCCAACCGTCAAGTCCTGATCGAAATTCACATGCTGCGGCACCACGCCAATGACACTCTTGAGCGCCTGTGCATGCTCCACCAAATCCATATCCTTATAGCGGATATGACCGCTTGTCGGCTGCGTCTGCATCGTCAGCATACGGATGGTTGTCGTCTTGCCTGCGCCATTCGGGCCCAGCAAGCCAAAAATCTCCCCGGCCCCAATGGCCAGCGAGAGATTATCGACTGCTGTCTTTTCACTATTCTTCCCCGCCTTCGTCTTATGCGGAAACTTTTTTGTCAAATTTTCTATGGTTATCATGACGTATCTCCCATATCTTCTACTATAATATTGTAGCAAATTCGTCAAGACTTGGACTTTCCTGTAAAATTCCGCTACAATAGATTCTAGCAGAATCAACAAGGAGATGTAAACATGACCGATAAACAAATCAATCTTTCCCCCGCAGAAGCCCAGCGCATGACGCGCAGCATCCAGGCCCTGCAGAAGCGCCTGCGCGATATGCACGCGCAGCGCGATGCCATAAACCTGGCACTGGCGCGCGTGACGCCAGACAATCTCGGCCTGGCCTTGACACAGAAGAAGAATCTAAAAGCACTCAGCACTGCTTACGACAAGCTCACACAGGAAACCAGCTGCCTTGACCCGCTCGATGCCGCTCAGGTACTCGAAGAAGAATACAACTACATCCTGACCATCGGCAACGTTCTCGAAACGACACGCGAGCTCAAAAAAACTGCGCATCTTCACGATAGCAACCGCGAGGCCATCCGCGAAGGTCTCGTAAAATTCTACGATGGCCTGCGGGCCGAACTTGCCGCAGCTGAAACTGCCGCGAAAGCGAAACAAGGAGGTGCCCCCTTACGTTGACCCGTCAGATTTTATCCACACTGCTGCTGTCGGCCACGCTGCTGCTCGCTGGCTGCGCCGGCCAGACGCCAAGCCCTGCTGCCGAACCCGAGTCCTCTGCGGATAGCTCCGCAGCTGCCGCAGAAACCACAGCACCAGCCTATATCACAGCCGATGATAGCTTTACCAACCTGCAGCTTGATACGCCGGCTATGCCTGTCTACGACAGCTACACCATCGCCGAGCGCCGCGCCAAGAATCTCCCCACACAGCTGCCGCAGCTCACCCCCTATAAAGACGGCAAGGTGGCCTATCTGACGTTTGACGATGGCCCTGACAACAAGAACACGCCCGCCATCCTCGATATCCTGAAAGAGAACGACGTACCTGCCACCTTCTATGTGACGGGTGCACATGCCGAGCTGCATCCCGATGTCCTGAAGCGCATTTTCGCTGAGCATCATGCCATCGGCAACCACAGCTATGACCACGATTACCGCAAGCTCTATCCAGCGATTGATGGCTTCCTTGGCGAAATGCAAAAAACCGATGATATCATCAAAAATATCATCGGTGTGCGCCCGCTTATCCTGCGGGCTCCAGGTGGTGTCATCGGCAACTTCACGTCAGCTTACCCGCCCGCACTTGCAGCCAATGGCTATGTCGAACACGATTGGAATGTCAGCTCGGCTGACGCCGCCCCCGGTCATCCGACCGCTCAGGATTTCATCGGCAATATCGACAGCCAGACGGATAACAAAGACTTTGCCATCATTCTGATGCACAGCTCCGAAGGCCATGAGGAAACGGTCAAAGCTTTGCCGGAAATCATCCGCCTCCTCAAAGCCAAAGGCTTTTCCTTCGGCGTCATCACACCGATGACGCCTCAGCCTTGGTAAGTCTCAAAGGTTTTCCAACAGGCGGATTTCATTCTTGAGAATGTATTCCTGCTTCCCAGGCATACGGCCATTGACGAGATAGGCAAACGCCAAATCTACCGCCAGATGCCCCTGCCGGTACGGATGCTGGAAAATCGTAGCCCGCACCACACCAAACTTCATCATCTCCACGGTCGTTGGCACGCTGTCAAAAGCGATGACCATCGGCCGTTTTTCTTTGGGCAGCTGCATGACCGCACGGCCAATCCCATAAACGCCGGCAGCCAGGGAAACCAGTGCCGTCGTCTCAGGATGCGCCAAAAGAAACGCCTTCGTACGCTCATAGGCGAAAATCTCATCATCTTCATGTTCGATGACGTCGATGACATGGAAATTCTCGACCCGCTGCATGCGATGCATGAACCCATCGAGACGCTGCTTATGGCCAAGCACCTGCCGGCTGCCAAGAATCAAGCCGATTTCAGCGCTGCGGCCAATCATAGCCTCCAGCAAAGCGCAGGACGTGATGCCGCCATTATAATAATCACTGCCGACATAGCAATGGCGTTTTGACCCGTCCACATCGTTATTGACATTGACGACAAAGATGCCCGCCGCCACCAATTCGTCGATCTTAGCAATAACACGCGCATCATTGATGGGATTGAGAATCAGCGCCTTGACCTCTGGCTGCAATTCTTCCATGAGCCGCAGCTGTTCCTCTGGCTGGTAGCCTTTCATCGTGCGGATGTCTACCTGCAAGCCATAAACTGCATACTCCCTTGCCGCATCCTTCATGCCCTCTATCACCTTGTCAAAAAAAGCATTGCCCTCCGACGATAAAATCACGCCGATGATGGGCCGATTCTTGCGGGCCGCTAATGCTTTGCCAGCCGGATTCGGCTCATAGCCCAGCTGCTTAGCCATCTTGCGGATATGCTCAGCTGTTTCGGCATTGACACGGCCACGGCCATTCAAGGCACGGTCAACCGTCCCGCGCGATACCCCGCAAAGCTCAGCAATTTTCTTCATGGTAACCATACTATCATCTCGCTATCCTGCATAATCCCTTATTCTCGTTCCTTATGATATCCGTATTTTAGCAAGTTTTTCCGCTTTCGTAAATAACGAATCCCTTGGACAAACAAAAGCCTCTTCTGTCATCTCTGGCAGAAGAGGCTTTTGTGCTCCATCAGCAAAGTTCGATATTCTCTCCCTGCAAGCCAATCCAAGCGCCATCGCGGTCAAGACCGCTCTCCTTGTGGGCGATCAGCCATTTGTTGTCCGCAAACAGCAGCCGGTCCTCGGCCTGCTGGCCGGGCTTTTCCCGCAGTTCCTCATTCGTCCCTTTCGGCAAGACAACACCGCAGCGGAACTCCTGGCCCTCCTTGCCACACGGCGCATAATGAAGCGTCGTCGCATAGAGCTCGACTGCCGTGCCTGCCGGCACGAAAAATACCTCCATCTTGCTCGTATCATAGGTATTGTTCTCATAGTCGATATCCTGCTGACGGCCCAAGATCAGATAAAGGTCTGTCGCTGCGATATCGATTTCCGAAGAGCGATGATACTCAACGGCATTGAGCTTCTCATTCCAGCCGCTGCAATGACCAAACTCAATGGCCTGCTCGCCATAGGTCTTATCCTTGAGCTCCTGATAGAGCGGCAATTCCTCAAACGCACGGACTGACGGCTCATAGACCACTTCGCCTTTCTTCACAGCCGGACGGGCTTTGATTGTCTCCACAAAATCTGTGACATCCAATGGCAGAACACGGCCATACGTACGAAATTCTTTTTCTTTGACACTGCTGATTTTCATTTTCTGCACCTCGCGATTCTATTCATCCCATTATTTTTCTAATTCTTTGTAGCTGAAATAGTCAAAGTCCGCAGGCAGCGCCGTGCCCGTGATATCGATGCAATTCATGCCGACAAATGCCCCGGTAAAGAAGCCGCCGCCCCGCACATAATCGTCGGACAGCTTCCAGCTAGCCAGCGTAACAGGAAGGAACGTAAACGATTCGCCATCAAAGGAATACCCATAACGATAGCTCCGGCCACGTACCTCCGCTTTGAAATGGACCGTCTTCACATCCTCCGGCACAGGGATTTCCTGCCCGGCAAGCGGCATCGAGAAGCTGCCATTATCGGCAATGACCAAATCGATACAGCGTCCCTTGCTCTCATTCCAGGTCACATGGATGCTCGACCAGTTCTCCGTATTATAGTAGCAGGTCATGCCCGCCATCTGCTGGAACGATTTTGGCTGGAATTCTACGCTCGTCTGCGCATCAAAGGCAAACGACTGCCAACGGCGGGCCACATGTGCCTGCGTGAATTTCGACTGCAGGGATTCGCGGCCGTAGAGCCGCAGGAATCCCGGACGGGCCATAAGGCTGCCGAGCATTTCCGTAAACGGAATCCGCAGCGTCTGGAAATTGATATTTAAGTCCGTAGAATCAAAATCATCTACTTCTTCATAGGTTGCTGCCCATTCCTGCACCGGAAGATCCGGAGCCTCGACCTCCAGGCTGCCCTGACGGCCGCCCACTACCTTCGGCCAGCCATCGTGCCACTCGATTTTCTCGATAGCGGTCTCACGGCCCAGCGGACAATAGGCATGCTGCTCACGCTCGCGGCTCGGGAAACCTGATGGTGCCGGCAGCGGCCGTCCCGTCAAGTGCGCCAAATACCACTCGCCCCCCTGCGTTTGCACCAGCGAAGCATGCCCGCATTTCTGCAGTGGATTATGAATATCCGTCCAAGCGGACAGCATGGGGTAATCGGGCTGGATTTCATAGGGCCCATGGATATCCTTGCTCCGTGCGATGGTCTCCGAATGCTGATACGTCGTACCGCCCTCAGCTGTCATCAGATAATACATATCATTGATGTGGTAAAGATGCGGGCCTTCGGTGTAGGCAATATCCGTGCCCTTGTAGATGATTTCCGGCTGGCCAATGAGCTTTTCTTCCGCCACCGAATATTCCTGCAAAGCGATACCATAGAAATTATGATGGTAGACGCGCTGATCCCAATACATATTGACGAGATATTTGCGGCCGCTCGGATCATGGAAAAGCGACGCATCAAATCCTGCCCCATTCAAAAGGATTGGCTTTGACCACGGCCCTTTGATGTCTTCGGCCGTCGTAAGATAATTATGGCAGTCCTTCCACATGCCATCGACGACCTTGACATCGGTATAAATCAGCCAGAACTTACCATCGGCATAGCTAAGGTCTGGTGCCCAGATTCCGCCTGAATCCGGATTGCCCTTCATATCGAGCATTTCCACGGTATCAAGCGGATGGGCAATCAGATGCCAATGCACAAGATCCTTAGAATGATGAATCTGAACGCCCGGAAACCATTCAAATGTCGACGTGGCAATGTAGTAGTCATCCCCAGCCCGCACGATGCTCGGGTCGGGATTGAAACCTTTCAAGATTGGATTCTGTATCTTCATGATAAATGCTCCTTTTTACATAGTCCCTGTTGCCGGCGTTCCTTCATGTTCCTGCGCCTGCTCCTGTGCATGGCGGCTCTCAAGCTCCGTCACGATCTCATGATAACGTGCATCATCGAGGCCATAGAAGCAGATATCGATAAACGCCACAGCGAGGAACAGCAACGGAATGAGCGTCGTCGTCAGCAAAATGCCCTGCAGGGCCTCAGGCGTCTGCACCTGATTGGCCACATAGCCAAACCGCGCCAGCATGAAGCCCGGAACGATACCGCCGAGCGCAAGCCCAAACTTGAAGAAGAAACCGATGATTGCATAAATCATGCCGCTAAGCCGCTTACCTGTCTTGTACTCACCATACTCGATGGTCTCAGGAATCAGCGCCCACATAAAGCCGCCGGCGACAATGATACCGCACGAACCAATGAAGCGCGCGATGAGCACCAGCGTGATATTTTCAGCCGGCACCAGATAGGTAACGATGCAGCCCACCATGCCAAGTACCAGCGAGATGCGCAGCAGATTGATCTTGCCGACGAGCTTGTTGAACGTCGGTACCAGTGGCAGCAGGAAGAAGGCCGGCAAAGTACCGATGAGACCAAACCACTGGATGAGGTCCGGACGGTTGCAGTTATAGGTAATGAAGTATGTGCCAATGGAATTCGTGACTGCCATCATACCAAAGAGGATGATAAAGAACAGACTAAGAACAACCAGCGGACGATTGACCTTGAACTGCTTGAATACATCGACAAAACGCAGCTTCTCATCATTTGACGGATCGATCTTGATGCGCTCCTTCGTCTGCGAGAAGCAGTAGAGCAGCAGCAAGGCACCGATGACGCTATAAAGGCCCATGGTCACCTGCCAGCCGAAGCGGGACTCCTCCCCCGTATAGCTGCCAGTAATCATCGTGACCAGTACGGGGATGCCGAAGGAAACGATGAGCCCCCCCAGATTCGCACAGAGCATGCGGATTGAAGTCATGCTAACGACTTCCTTGTTGTCGCGGGTCATCGCCGCCGTAAGGGCACCATACGGGATGTTGATGGTCGTATAGACCAGAGACAGGCCGATGTAGGTCGCATAGGCATAGATGATGCTCGCGCCCTGGGTGAGCTCCGGCGTGCTGAAGCAAAGGATGCCGAGCACTGCAAACGGGAATGCACCGTAGAGCAGATAGGGACGGAACTTGCCGTATTTAAAGGTATGCTTATCCACAAACGTACCGACAATCGGATCGACAATGGCATCCATCACGCGCACGATCAGGAACATTGTCGCAACAATTTCCGCTGGCAAGCCATAAACATTGGTATAGAAAAACAAGAGATACGTACAAACCGTGGTATAGATGAGGTTGCATGCCAGGTCGCCCATAGCGTAGCCTGTCTTTTCCCGCATGCTCAGCTTATAATTTTTCAAAGCTTCCATTTTTTCTCCCTCTCCCGGCTTCTTCAACAGCCGATATGACGCAGTTTCTTACCATCCATCAAATTCTTTTCGATATTTTCCAATGTGACGTTTTTCGTCTCCGGCACATAAGCAAGCGTCAGGACGATAAAGAGTCCATTGAGCAGTGCATAAAGCCAGAATGTATGCGCCGATCCCAATGTATCGACAAGCGTCAGGAACGTTGCACCGACAATCGCACAGGTAATCCAATTCGTCATCGTCGAGCAAGCCACGCCAAATTCACGAGACTTGAGCGGCTGGATTTCCGAGCAGAGCACCCAGACAATCGGCCCTGCACTCATGCCAAAACCGGCAATGCTGACCATCGTCATGATAGCAGCCAGATACGAAACCGACACATCCGCCGTACCAGCTTCAAGCATCGACATGCAGACACCTACCACTGCCATGGACAGTGCCATAACCCCAAAGCCAATCTTAAGCGTCGGCTTACGGCCATTCTTGTCCACCATAAAGATGGCAATAAACGTCGACAATACAAAGACAATACCATTGATAACCGTGCCGATCATCTGGTCTTCGGTCGTAGAGAATCCGGCCAGGCTCAGGATTTTCGGTGAATAATACATGATGACATTAAAGCCCGTAAACTGCTGCATGGCCTGCAGCAGCACGCCGAGGAACACCGCCCGGCGGACATTCTTGTTCGCCTTGAACAAGGCCCAGCCATCCTGCTTGATTTTAAGAGCTTCCTTGATCTCCATAAGCTCTTCTTCTGCTGCCTGCGCACTGCCATGCAGGGAATCGAGGACATGCGATGCTTCCTCCAAGCGGCCAACAGCCGCGAGCCAGCGCGGGCTGTCCGGCAAGCGGAGGACCGTCAGCAACAGCAGTACGGCCGGCAACGCTATGATCATCAACATCATGCGCCAATTGCCCGTGTAACTGAACGCCGTATCCGACAGGAACGCTGCCAGGATTCCCACCGTTACCATCAGCTGATAGCCGGATATCACTCGTCCCCGTGCATTCTTATCCGACATTTCTGCTAAATACAACGGGGCTGTATAAGATGCAATACCAACGGACAAACCAAGGATCAGCCGAAAGCCAATAAGCATATCGGCGCTGACAGCAAAGCCTGACCCCAGCGAACCGATGATAAAGAGTGCGGCACCGATCATCAAGCTCTTCTTACGGCCAATCTTCTTGGCCATGACCGACGCAATGATAGCACCGGTTGCGGCGCCGACCATCATCGAACTGACTACCCATTCCTGCGCGGCACTGGTAAGATTCCATTCCTGACTGATGAACGGCAGTGCCCCGGAAATAACCCCCTGATCGAGGCCAAAGAGCAAGCCAGCCATGCCGGCCGCAAAGTAGATAAACATGCGGACATGCGCTACCGCCCGCTTTGTCTCCTGCTCCTCAGCCATATCTTTTGCGATTGAAGCCCCCATGAGCGAATCCCTCCCTTATAATACAGCCAAATCACTATAGCATTCTTTGAGCTGGACATATAGCTTCTGATAGAGTTTGTGGCCTTTCTCATAATACGCATGCGCTGCCGGGTCCGGCTGGCACCAGGTATCCTGCTCAATAAACTGGCGGCAAGCCGATGGCACATCACGGAAGATACCTGCTCCAACACCAGCCAGGATAGCCACGCCAAGTGCCGGCCCTTCCTGTGCCTTGATGGTCTTGACCTCGCAATTGTACATATCGGCCAGCATCTGCCGCCAGATGCGGCTCTTGCCACCACCGCCACAAGCCATCATCTCATTGACATCGACATGCATCTCTTTGAGAATACCGAAGCAATCCGCCAGTGAGTAGCTGACGCCTTCCATGACCGCCCGCAGCATATCTGCTTTCGTATGGATAGCCGACAGGCCGAAGAACACGCCCCGGCAATCAGGATCCAGATGCGGTGTGCGCTCGCCCATCAGATAAGGCAGATACAGCAGCCTGTGGCTGCCGATTGGCACCTTGGCAACATCTTCATTGATAAGGTCATAGGCATCGACCTTTTTGAGCACCGCATCATTCTTATACTTTTCAGCCAGATTGTCGCGAAACCATTTGAGCGACAAGCCCGCCGCCTGCGTAACTCCCATGACATGCCAGCAGCCCGGCACCGCACAGCAGAACGTATGGACACGCCCCTTGGGATCGATACGCGGCGTACTTGTATGCGCAAAAACGACCCCGCTCGTACCGATGGTCGTAAACGCACGACCGTCTTCGACAATACCTGTCCCCACAGCAGCCGCCGCATTGTCCCCAGCGCCACCGACCACGACCGTATCGACGGTAAGGCCTGTGCGCTCCGCGAACTCAGCCGTGATATGACCGGTCACCTCTGGCGATTCGTAGACCTTCGGCAGCAAAGCTTCATCAATCTCCAATTTCTCCAGGATCTCCTTGGACCAGCAGCGGTTCGGCACGTCCAGGAGCTGCATGCCGCTCGCATCGGAGACCTCCGTCGCATAGTCACCAGTCATGCGGAAACGCACATAATCCTTCGGCAGCAAGATATGACGGCAAGCCCGGTAATTTTCGGCCTCATGATTGCGGACCCAGAGGATCTTCGATGCCGTGAAGCCCGTAAGCGCCGGATTGGCCGTAATCTCAATCAAACGCTCCTTGCCGACCCGCCGGGTGATTTCCTCACACTCCTTGCCAGTGCGCTGATCACACCAGATGATTGCCGGACGGATGACCTCGTTCTGCGCATTGAGCATGACCAGCCCATGCATCTGCCCGGAAAGACCAATCCCCTTGATGTCCGCAGCTGGTACACCTGACGTACGGACCACATCCTTCACCGTCTTCAAAACTGCCCCATACCAATCGAGCGGTTCCTGTTCCGCCCAGCCGTTTTGCGGCTGATAAAGCGGATATTCCTGTGAAGATGACCGCACGACCCGACAGTTCTCATCGAAAAGCACTGTCTTGGTGGCTGAGGTACCGATGTCGATACCGATAAGATATTTCATAAATCCTGCCCCCCTGTTTATCCAGCTTCCGTATTGCGTGCTTATGCACGCTCAAGCTTGACACCAATATAGCACAATATAAAACAAGCGTCAATACGAATTTTTATTTTTCTAAAAATTTATTAAAGCGCTTAAATAATAATAAACTTGCGCATTATATGATTGCTTTTACAAAAAACGCCCTATTAACGCGCCAAATAAAAATAAAACAATTGACAATGTGTTTTCTCAGTGCTATGCTATTAACCGAAATGAGGCGTGCACATGAACGCACGCAAAACCAATATCTAGCTGTGATTGTATTAAAAAAGGAGCGTTTTATCATGACCATGAGCAACATCCCAACTGTCAAATGCGGTATCTTGTCTGTCAGCCGCGACTGCTTCATCATCTCCATGTCGGAGAACCGCCGCCATGCTATCGCAGAAAGCTACGCAAAAAAATATGGCTCTCTCTACGAAGTGAAGAAAACCGTTGAAAACGAAACCGATATGCTCGCTGCCGTCAAGGAAGCCAAAGACGCCGGCTGTAATGCACTGGTTGTCTTCCTCGGCAATTTCGGCCCGGAAACCCCCGAGACACTCATTGCCAAAGAATTTGACGGGCCGGTCATGTATGTATCGGCAGCCGAAGAAAGCGGCAAAGACCTTATCAACGGCCGCGGCGATGCCTACTGCGGCATGCTGAACTGCTCCTATAACCTCGGCCTGCGTCATCTGAAGGCCTTCATCCCTGAGTACCCGGTAGGCACAGCCGACGATATCGCCACCATGATCGCCGAGTTCCAGCCGATTGCCCGCACGCTCATCGGTCTTTCCCATCTCAAGATCATCACCTTCGGCCCGCGTCCGCAGGATTTCTTCGCCTGCAATGCACCGATCCAGCCGCTCTACGACCTCGGTGTGGAAATCGAGGAAAACTCGGAGCTCGACCTGCTCGTTGCTTACCGTGCCCACAAGGATGATCCGCGCATCACAGCCATCGTCGAAGATATGGCCAAAGAGCTCGGCCACGAGGGCAACCCATATCCGGAAATGCTGCCGCGCATGGCTCAGTTCGAGCTTACCCTCAAGGATTGGATGGCTGAACACAAGGGCTCGCGTGACTATGTCGCCTTTGCCGATAAATGCTGGCCAGCCTTCCCGAAGGAGTTCGGGTTCGAGCCCTGCTATGTCAACAGCCGCATGGTCTCCCAGGGCATCCCGGTCTCCTGCGAAGTCGATATCTACGGTGCTCTCAGCGAATATATCGGCCTCTGTGTCAGTGGCGATGCTGTAACGCTGCTTGATATCAACAACAGCGTACCAAAAGACCTCTACGAAGCCGATATCAAACCTTCAACCAACTACAAACTCGAAGATATCTTTATGGGCTTCCACTGTGGCAACACACCGCTCTGCAAGCTCCGCAAAGGCGGCGTGAAGTATCAGCTGATCCAGAACCGCCTGCTTGAAAACGGTGGGACGCCTGACTTTACGCGTGGCACACTCGAAGGCGATATTGCCGCCAGCGACATCACCTTCTTCCGCCTCCAGAGCACTTCCGATGGCAAGCTGCGCGCTTATGTCGCCGAGGGCGAAGTCCTGCCGGCAGCTACACATTCCTTCGGTGGCATCGGTATTTTCGCGATTCCAGAGATGGGCCGCTTCTACCGCCATGTGCTGATCCAGAAACGCTATCCGCACCATGGTGCTGTAGCCTTCGGTCACTTCGGCAAAGCTCTCTGGTCCGTCTTCCAATACCTTGGGCTCACGGATATCGCTTTCAACCAGCCTAAGGACATGCTATATCCGACGGAAAATCCATTTGCTTGATATTCCCTTCGCATAAACAAATTCCCTTAGAAAAAGGCAGCTGTCGTCACAGCTGCCTTTTTCCTAAGGGAATTTTCGTTTTACTTTTTGGGGAAAACGAGAAAACGGAATATGCAAAGGGGAGAGCGCATAATTCCGCTATGTTATAGTTGTAGAAAAACTACACAAACTATATATTTATAGTAATATCTCCTCCGTTTTCAGACAATATGCCGCACTCTTTTGGAAACAAGTGTTACAACAAAACGCAAAAATTTTGGTTCATTGTTACAATTTTTCTTTTTAGCCTTGCATAATCATAATCGCTTCCAGTGGAATATGAAAATATAACGCCCCACTCTGCCGCTGGCAATTCTCCCAAGTCTCCTTGGCAAGCTCCCAACGGATAGCCTTTCCCTGGCTCCCTCGCCTGCGCACCATCAGTAAATAGGAAAACACATCCTCTATAACTTGCACGACTTCCAATGGATACGTATTTTCGCCCGGCGCCGTGCGCAATTCCAAAAAATGTGCACGCACACCCACATAATGGATATCATCCGGCACGTCCGCAGCTGCAGCCAGTGTAAGATCCCATTCCGTTGCCTGGATATGGCCCGCATCGATCTTGCGCGCTGGCGAAACATTCTTGCAGCCAGTCAAAAGTGTAGCTGCCAGCGTCTGCGGATGGCGAAACAATTCTTTTGTTTCCTGCGCCGGCTCCATACACCCCTGGCTGATGACAGCCGCCCTGTCAGACAAACGGTAGACCTCGCCGCGGTCATGGGAGACCAGCAGAGCCGCTCCATGATATGCCTGCAACACTTTCCCCAGCTCGAGCTCGAGCTGCCATTTGAGGTAGCCATCGAGCGCCGAAAAGGGTTCATCCAGCAGCAGCAGCTCTGAATCAGCCGCCAGGATGCGGGCAAAGGCCGCCCGCTGCTGCTGGCCGCCTGAGAGCTCCCGCGGATACGCATCGGCCAGCTCCGTCAGTCCGAAGCGGACGAGATTCGCCTGCACCTTTTCCTCTTTGTCTGCCGGTGTCCCGCCAGCCACAAAGCGGATGTTTTCCCGGATCGTCATATTCGGGAATAGGGCGTAATTCTGGAACAGGTACCCGACATGGCGCTGCTGCGGGCTCAGATTGATGTCCTGCCCGCTATCGTAGAGCACACGCCCATTGAGTACGATCCGTCCGCTGTCCGGCGTCTCGATGCCGGCAATGCATTTGAGCGTCATGCTCTTGCCACAGCCCGAGGCCCCCAGCAAGGCAAAGACCTCATCACGGGCCGTGAAGTCCGCCTTGAGCATGAAGCTGCGCAGCTGCTTGCGGATACTCACTATCAATTCCATATCGCTGCCCCCTTATTGCTGCGGGCTATCCACCAATTCATCAACAGGACAAAGACCAGCGAGAAAACAACGATCACCAGCGCCCAGTCAAAGGCCAGATCGTAATCATTGGCCTGTACTGCCGCATAGATGGCCGTGCTCATCGTCTGGGTCTTGCCCGGGATATTGCCCGCGAACATGATTGTCGCCCCGAATTCGCCCAGGGCGCGCGTAAACGACAGCACCAGCCCCGCCAATATCCCGGAGCGCGCATTCGGCACGAGGACGTGCCAGAAGATGCGCCATTCGGACACGCCCAGCGTCCGCGCCGCATGGATGATATTCGGATCGAGCTGCTCAAAGGCTCCGCGCGCCGTCCGGTACATCAGCGGCAGCGATACGGCCACAGCCGCGATGACAGCTGCCTGCCAAGTGAATACCAGCGAGATATCCCATTGCAGCAGGAATCTCCCGACACTGCTGCGCTTGCCCAGAAACAACAACAGAAAGAAGCCGACAACGGTCGGCGGCAACACCATCGGCAACGTAATAATGGCATCAGCCAGGCCCTTGAAGCGGTTCATGCGCACCACCAGCAAAGCCAGGCCAATGCCTGCAAAGAACGTTACCACCGTCGCCGCACCAGCTGTCTCCAGCGTGATGATCAGCGGTGATAATTCCATATCATTTTACCTCGAAGCCATATTTCTCGAATACCTTCTTGTTCGCGTCACTCGCAGCGAAGGCCAAAAACTCCTTTGCTGCCTCCATATGCTTGGCGTCCTTGAGGACGGCGGCCGGATAGATTATCGGCTTATGCGTATCTGCTGGTGCCTTGGCTGCGACCCGCACCTTATCCGATACTGCTGCATCGGTAGCATAGACCACACCGCACTCAGCCTCGCCCGTTTCAACCCAGGAAAGCACCTGGCGGACATCGGAACCATAGACAGCTTTCGCCTTCACAGCGTCAAGAATCCCGAGCTTCGTGAAGACTTCCTCCGAATACTGGCCTACCGGCACGCCCTTTGGTTCTCCCAAAGCGATGTGCTTGATGTCTGCCCCGGTGACCTGCGGGAAGGCTGTGATGTCCCTGCCCCCCTCTTTGGGTACGACGAGCACCACCTCGTTCTGCAGCAGGTCGCGGCGCGTCCCTGCTGCCAGCAGGCCATCCTTTTCCAGCGCATCCATCTGCTTCTGCGCAGCCGAGAAGAACAAGTCCGTCTCCCCGCCATTCTGGATTGCCTGCTGCAAAGCACCCGAACTGCCGAAATTGCAGACAATCCTGACATCCGGATGCTCTTTTTCATAACCTGCCACCAGCTCTTTCATGACATCGGTAAGGCTCGCTGCGGCTGCCACATGCAGCTCGACTTTCTCAGCCCCCGGAGATGACGCTTCTTTCGCTGCGGGCTGGCCGCCACAACCGGCCAGGACAGCCACCACCATCGCCATGATCACTACCAGAATCTTTTTCATCCGTTATTTTCCTCCTTTTCAAAACGGAAGGGAGCGCGGTTTCCTGTGCTCCCCTGTGGGTATTACCCAGGCGCAGCATCATAGCGCATGACCTTAGATGCTTTTGCTCGGAGTTACGTTATCATTATACGGCAAAACAAGCCAAAAAACTATATGAAACATCACACAAAAAAATCCTGCCCCCCTGGGCAGGATTTCTATGCTGTTATCAATGAATCAGTCCGTCATCATCTGTGACACCGCGCAAACGGCGATTAATGGAGCTGAGGCCACGGTAGACCGTACTGATATCGATTTCATCGCCACGGTTCTCCATATACTTCTCAAGCTTGCGCTTCACGCGCTGCAAAGCATTATCGATGGATTTGACATGCCGGTCAAGATCTTCCGCAATCTCCTGATAGGACTTGCCATCGAGATAACTCATGAGCACTTTCCACTCAAGATCCGACAGAATCTCTTCCATCTTCTTCTCGATATCAATGAACTCTTCCCGGCTGATGACGAGATCTTCCGGATCGGCAGCCTTGGCACCAGACAACACATCCAGCAAGGTACGATCTGAATCCTCGTCATAAATCGGCTTGTTCAGCGAAATATACGAATTCAGTGGAATGTGTTTCTGACGGGTAGCCGTCTTGATAGCCGTGATAATCTGACGCGTCACACAAAGCTCCGCAAATGCACGGAACGAAGACAGCTTATCATTGCGGAAGTCACGGATTGCCTTATAGAAGCCAATCATGCCCTCCTGGATGATATCCTCGCGATCTGCTCCAATCAGGAAGTATGATCTTGCCTTTGCCCGTACGAAATTCCGGTACTTGTTGATGAGATAATCAAGTGCGACCTTGTCATCCTTATCTCTTATGGCTAATAAAATCTCTTCGTCCGTAAGATCAGCGAATTCCCCATATAATTCTTCGCTAAAAAGTTCTGTAGTCGGTTCTGCTTCCATCGCACTTTCCCCTTTGCTGAAAACCCCCGTTTTCATTCTCTTGCTTCCCTTGATAAGAAAATTATACTCCCTCTTTGTTGTAAGCGTCAAGGATTCCTCTAGGACTTTTTTCCCCCATCTTATCGTTTTTCGCTTCGAAAACAAAAATTTAATTCCTTATTGATGGGATTTGCGCAATATATCCAATTTCTTGACGGTTTCGCGATCCAAACGATCCTCAACCTCCAAGCGGGTGACGGGCAGCGTCACATGACCCAAATACTCTTTCTGCAGATTCTTCTTGGTTCGTCTTACATTTTTCCTGAATTCCGACGAAGGAATACGGAATGCACCAGCACCAAGAATCACGCTCTGCTCTGCACTGTCAGAAGTCACGACATGGACCTCCTTGCCAGCACGGACCATCTCATAAGCCAGGCGCTCGATGCGGCTGTCAGCCGTCTCTCCTTCGCCGGTATAGATCAGCTCCATATGGTCATTGACTTTTTCCCGATGTTCATCATCATCTGTGAACATCGCATCAAACACGATGGTGATATCGATTTTTTCATAGGCTCCGTATTCGGCCAGCTGGTGAACCAGCTGGTCCCTGGCCTCGGATAGCTCGGCACGCAGGCGGATAAGTTCTGGCCAGGAATTGATGACATTGTAGCCATCAACGATATAATACTCCCTTTTCCTGCTCATAAATCAGCCTTTCTTCACTAAGCGTTGCCGCATGGACTCATACATGAGGATGGAACCAGCCACCGATGCATTGAGCGAATTGATCCGGCCCACCATCGGCATCTGCACGATGAAATCGCACTGTTCCTTCGTCAAGCGGCTCATACCGCGGCCCTCACTGCCGACCACTAAGACCAGCGGCCCAGTCAAATCGGCCTCATAGTAATTCTGGCTGCCATCCATATCCGCTCCGGCTACCCAAAAGCCCTGCTCCTTGAGTTTCTTGAGTGTTTGCGCAATGTTGCCAATCCGCGCGACTGGTACATACTCGATAGCCCCAGCCGACGTCTTAGCTACCGTAGCCGTAAGCGGCACACTGCGGCGTTTCGGAATCAGCACACCATGAACACCCGTCGCATCTGCCGTACGCAGAAGTGCGCCCAAATTGTGCGGATCTTCCAGCTCGTCAAGCAGCAGTAAAAACGGTGCTTCGCCCTTCTCAGCCGCCGCTTTGAGGATATCCTCAAGCTCCGCATAAGCTACAGGTGCCACATAAGCCAGAACGCCCTGATGGCGCAGACCGCCAGCTACAGCTTCAATCTTGCTGCGCTCGACAAACTGCGTAACAATGCCACGTTCCTTTGCCAGCGCAAGGATTTCACTGACAGATCCTTCTTTATCCCCATCAGCCAACAGGATTTTATTGATGCCACGGCCAGCACGCAAAGCTTCGGTTACCGCATTGCGGCCAATCAGCACATCGTCGGGAAGTTCCCGCACTGCAGCTGGGGCAGCCTTGCGCTCATGCGGTTCACGGCGCTTGCCGCTCTCACGCTTCTCTGCGTGTTCCTGCCGATTCTTGCCATTGCGGAACGGCTTTTTCTTCTTATCGCTAAATTCTTTCATCATCAATCCTTCTCCCGCAGCTTCAGCATCTCCTGGAACTTGCCACAGGTCATGGCCCCTTCCGGGCAGCGTCCTGTATTCACGCAGCTCGCACCAGCATTGTGGAACAGCGTCGGTGCCACTTTCTTGACCTCAGCCAGCATCTTGTAAGCCATCTCACGGATTTCCCACTGCGCGCGGTTGCAGCAGCGCAGGTTGAAGAAGTGCAGCAGCGACCGCGCATTCATCGTCACGAGGATTTTCGTCTCCGTGGCATTGGCCAGCACATACCGGGCATCCTCTTTGGGCACCCCCATCTCCGTAAGCTCATCGTAGGTCTTGCGGATCTCGGCCAGCAGTGCCTCATACTTCGCCTTGGCCTCCGGCTTTTCCGCAATCGTCGGCGGCGTGATGTACTCGAAGCCATGCGCCGCGACATAGCGCTGGGACTGCTGGTCATACGACGCAATGCGGTGACGGACTAACTGATGCGTAAGCACCCGGCTGACGCCTTCGATACCGAACGTGAACGTGACATGCTCAATCGTCGAGCCATGCCCCAGCGTCACCATCTTGCGCACCATTTCCTTGGCCTTTTCGTCGCTGATTTTCTCGGCCAGCTCCTCAGCCCCGGCCGAAGAGTAGCAAAGGCGGGCCGCCATCGCCACCACATGCTCCGGATTCGGCGTGTATTCCAACAACTTGACTTTTATCATAAATTATCTTTTGCTCCTTATTTCCTTCATCATAGCCTTTGAAATCACCTGGAACGAGGCCTCCGCCAATTCGTAGAGCCGTTCATTCTGCTCCGACAGGTAGAGGCTGCCCAGCAGCGCCTCAAAGCCGGTGCTGGCGTGATACTCAGCTACGCTGGCACTGCGTGGTGCATGGCTTTTGGCATTGCGCCCACGGCGATAGATCCCCTTTTCTTCCTCCGTGAGCATCGCTTCGATGCCCCGATAGGCCTTGGCCTGCCAGACAGCCGATACGATCTGGGCACTGAAGGAATGGAGTGCCTGCACCTTGCACTGTTCATAGGAGAGCAGGCGGGTGCGGACATAGAGATGGAAATATGCATCGCCGACATAGGCCAATACCAGCGGATTGAGCTGCTTGACATCCACATCGCTGTAACGCTGCAGGATACCGCCATCCCCATCGGGCTCAAACATCATATCGACGAGTTTCTGAAAATGTTCAAACTTCATGCCTTTTTCCACCGTGCCCCATTCGGCGTATCTTCAATGACGATACCCACTTCCTTGAGCTCATCGCGGATCTTGTCGGCAATAGCCCAATTCTTCTCCTTGCGGGCATCCTGACGGATGCTGATGATGAGTTCCATAAGCTTATCGGTAAGGCCATCGTCAGCAGCTGCCTCTTCCTGCTCAAAGATGCCAATGATCGCAGCCATCTCGAGATAGATCTCGCTGACACGTGCAAAGCCTGCGGCATCGTAGTCTGCCCCCTTGTTCATGACATCCTGGTAGTAGATGTTGATGTCCTTCGACAGGCCAAACAACTGGCTGATGGCCAGTGCCGTATTGAAATCATCGTCCATGGCCTCATAGAACGCCTTACGGTATTCCTCGGCTTTTGCCACCAGATCCTTGGCCGTATCCGCAGCGCCTTCCTTCTTCAGCAGTTCATCCATAAAGGCTTTGGACTGCTGCAGGCGCGCCAGGCTCGTCTGCGCTTCCTTGAGGCGCTCATCGCTGAAATCCAGCGGGCTGCGGTAATGCGTCTGCAAGATGAAGAATCGCACGACCTCACCGGGATATTCCTGCAGGATGTCCTTGACCGTAAAGAAATTATTCTTCGACTTGGACATCTTTTCATTATGAATCGTGATGAAGCCATTGTGCAGCCAGTACTTGGCAAAACTGTGCTCATCGCCGATGCAGGCCTGCGACTGGGCAATCTCGTTTTCATGATGCGGGAAAATCAAATCACTGCCGCCACCATGGAAGTCGAACTGCTCACCGAGGTACTTCAGCGACATCGTCGAGCACTCGATATGCCAGCCTGGGCGTCCCTTGCCCCACGGGCTGTCCCAGCTTGGCTCCCCCGGTTTAGCCGATTTCCAGAGAGCAAAATCCATCGGATGATGCTTGCGCGTATCGACCTCGATGCGCGCACCAGCCTGCATATCCTCGAGTTTGCGGCCACTGAGTTTGCCATAGCCAGCAAATTTCTCTACGCTATAGAACACATCTCCGTTATCCACTGCATAGGCATAGCCATTGTCGATAAGTTTCTGTACCATCGCAATGATATCGGGAATCGTCTCGCTGACCCGCGGATAGACATCCGCGCGCTTGACGTTGAGCGCATCCATCGCCTCAAAATATGCCTTGATATAGCGGCCGGAAATGTCACTCCACTGCACGCCTTCCTTATTGGCCGTATTGATGATCTTATCATCAACATCCGTAAAATTCTGGATGTAATGCACCTTATAGCCCTTTTTCGCAAAATAACGGCGGATGACATCCCAGGTCACGAACGGACGTGCATTGCCGATATGCGGATGATTATAGGGCGTAACACCGCAGCAGTAAATGCTCACTTCGCCTTCTTTGAGCGGTTTGAATTCTTCCTTGCTGCGGGACATCGTATTATAAACTTTCAGCATTCGTTTTTCCTCCAATATCTATCTGCTGGCCAGCTCAGGCTTTCTCGATGCCGGCGACGGCATACGCCGAAATCCCCTGCTCTGTACCCGTGAAGCCCAGTTTCTCCTCCGTCGTCGCCTTGACATTGACCTGGTCAAGCGTCACGCCGAGGACCCGGGCGATATTCTCATTCATCTGCGGGATGAAATCCTTCATCTTCGGTTTCTGCGCTACGATGGTCGCATCGACATTGCCGACCTCATAGCCCTTTTCACGCAGCAGCTCCATAACATGGCCGAGGAGCTTCAAGCTGTCCGCTCCCTCGAAACGCGGATCTGTATCGGGGAAGTGGCGGCCGATGTCGCCGAGCGCGGCTGCACCGAGCAGCGCATCCGAAATCGCATGCAGCAGTACATCCGCATCCGAATGCCCCAACAGCCCCAAGGTGTGCGGGATCTCCACACCACCGATGATCAGTTTGCGTCCTTCCACGAGACGATGCACATCATAGCCCATACCAAATCTAGTCACGATAACGCCTTCTTTCCTATATAAATATCAATGCAAATGTTTCTTCATCTTTTCCTTCGTCTTCTGGAGCGTCTGCTTCACCATGCCCCGCAGGCCATCGCCTTCCTCTTTCAGGAACATCTCAGCAATCAAGAGATCTTCCGGCGTCGTGACCTTGATGTTCTTGTAATCGCTGGCCACCACCTTGACAGGTGCCGCCAAGCGCTCCACCAGACTGGAATCGTCGGTTCCCAAGAAACCGTCCTCTTTGGCCTTCTGATAAGCCGCCAGCAGGATATCCTTGCGGAAGCCCTGGGGGGTCTGCACCTCCCAGACCTTGTCGCGCGGCGGCGTCTTCACGACCACGCCATCATTGTCGACGAGCTTGATCGTGCTCTTGGCTGGCACGGCGGCAACGGCGCCGCCTGCTTCACGGGCAGCCTGCACGACGCCATCGATGGTCGCGACACTCGTAAGCGGGCGCGCTGCATCATGGACCAGGACGATATCCGCTTCCGCAGGCACGACAGCCAGGCCGTTGGCAATCGAATACTGGCGTTCCGTACTCCCGGCTACCACCTGAAATGGCTTGAGTCCCGGAACATGGCTCAGCAGCCTGCGGATGGACGATACATCCTCCTCCGCAACGACGACAACCAGATTGTCAATCTCTGCCGATGCCGAAAAACGCAGCAGCGTATGTACCAGGATAGGCTTGCCGGCCAGTTCCAAAAAAACTTTATTCATGCCGACATTCATGCGCCGTCCCTGTCCGGCAGCAGGAAAAACTGCTGTTACCATATCTATACAATCCTCCCAGTATATTTATCTTTTATATCATACTACAAAAGCAGAAAAAAAGAAAATCCAGCCCTTGACTGAGCTGGATTTTCCCGGAGGATTATGAGATTTATCTTTTCTTTATTTCAGGGCATATCCATTGTTGTACATCTGATCCTGCAGCTTGCGCGTCTGATAGAGCTGTGTCGTCGTATCCAATTCCACCATATCCAGCGTGAGCAGCTGACCCTTCTTTGCATCCTTGAGCATCCGTGTCTTCTTATTGATAAGGCCATAAACCACATAGCCTTTGGCATAGGTCTCTTCTGCTGTTGCAATCGAGCCATATGTCGTATAGCCGCCGATGCCATCGATATATTCGCCAGCCTTGAGATCGCGCTTCGCTACTGTAATGCACTCACTGACAGGGCCAGCCAGGGGAATGATGGTCGGCTCATGATCGATGATAGCCTTTGCCACTGTAAGCGGCGTCTCAAGATTGCAGAGATGATACGTCCAAAACTAAAATCCATCATTGCCTCCTTTTTTCGTTCATAATTATTTATGTTTCATTGTGTTTGTTATTGTCTTTTGACAATTCAAATTATAACATCAAGTAAACACTTTTACAACCGTGTTTATATTGAACGTTTGTAAAAGTGTTGAATTCTGCGACAATTTTATTTTTACATTTATTCTCACAACGAACAAATGCCATCAATGAACATTTATCCATTGATGGCATTACCTAGCGCCTATATTGTTTTCTCTTATCATTCACTCGCCAGCAGACCAGCCGCACACTCGGCATCGGTAATCAAGATATTGATATAGCGGCCGCGGATTGCACCAAGCACCGGGGCAATCTTCGGTTTGCCGCAGGCTACACCGATGCGCCGCGGCACCTGGGCAAGACGCCGCAAGGAGATACCGGCCACACGTTCATTGAAGTCGCTGAACGCATCCGCACCGCCATCGGCGTCGAAGTAGCGCAGAGCTATATCGCCCACAGCCCCCTTGCCCAGGAATTCCTGCATCAAGGACTGGTCGATATAGCCTTCCTGCAGCAGGGTGGAATGGGCAGGGTCCAATACGCCGATTCCCATGACGACCACATCGAGGGAGGTATACATGTTCGTGACCTTCCGGTTCGAACGTTCCTCCATGAAGCCCTCCAGGACGTCCTTGCGCGAAAACAGTGCCGGGGCAAAGAACTGGACGCTCTTGCCGCCAAAGCGCTCGGCGAACTCACGCGCCAGATAGTTGGAATGGATATCCATCCGGCTGTCGCTGACACCGCCGATCAGCGGCACGAAGGTGCAGTTGCAGGATTTCTCCAGACGGTATTCCGAGCGGACGATATTCTGTATCGTAAGCCCCATGCTGACACCCACGAAATAATCATCCTTCAAGATCCGCGACAGGTATTCCAGCGTCGCGCTGCCAATCTCCGAGTTTATGTTACGTGTCCCCTGCTCTAACGGCATAGAATCGACGATGATGACCTCCTGCAGCGAGAATTTCTTTTCGAGTTCGCGCTCCATCTGGCCATAATTCGTGTTGTCAGGATTCAGCACCTCGATCTTCACGATGCCTGTATCCTTGCCCAGCTGCAGCAGCCGGGAGACTGTCGGGCGCGATATCCCCAGTGCATCCGCCACTTCCTTCTGCCCCAGGCCGTCGAGATAATACAAACTGCAACATTTGAAAATCAACCGTTTGTCATCCACCAATTTCTTCATTCGATCGTCCAGCCTCTCCATAAGCAAAGAGAGGAACCACACAGTTCCTCCCGCTTACCATATTCTGTCAATTCTTCGGTTTCGCAAAAATCATGCGGCCGGCTGCAGTCTGCAGCGCCGACGTGACTTCAACGGCAATCGTCTCATTCATGAACCGCTGGCCACCCTCGATGACGATCATCGTGCCATCATCGAGATAGGCAACACCCTGTCCCTGCTCCTTGCCCGACTTGACTACGGTCACTTCCATAGCCTCGCCCGGGATCACAACCGGTTTCACGGCATTGGCCAGCTCGTTGATATTGAGCACCTCGACACCACGCAGCTGAGCAACCTTGTTGAGGTTGAAATCGTTGGTGATGATCTTGCCGCCGACCTGCTGCCCCAGGCGTACAAGCTTGGAGTCCACCTCGGTGATATCGTCAAAATCAACATTCGTCACCTCGACCTTGCAGCGCGTCCCCTGACGGATGCGCTGCAGGATATCCAGGCCACGGCGGCCACGCGTGCGTTTGAGTGCATCCGACGAATCGGCGATATGCTGCAGCTCCTCCAGCACGAAGACCGGAATCAGAAGCGTCCCCTCGATGAAGCCCGTATCACAGATATCAGCGATGCGGCCATCAATGATGACGCTGGTATCCAGCAGCTTGTACTGCTGCTGCGGCTTTGCCTCGGCAGGCGCAGCAGGCTGTTTGCCCTTGGCCGCAGCTGCCTGCTCAGGATTCTTGGACACTGCCTTGGTGAGCTTCTGGATGAAGTCGAACATACCCGTCAGATCCTTGCGTTTGCGGATCGTCAGCGTGATGCCCAGATAGCCAAAGACAATGCTGAAAATGACTGGTATGTACTCACCGACAACCGGAATCTTGGAAAAGGCATAGCCCAATAGATTAGCAATTATGAGTCCGAGAAACAATCCCACTACACCGGCGATGACATCATGGATTGGCATCTTGTTCAGCTGCACTTCTACCCAGGCCGAGAAACGCTTGAGCTGACGGATGAAATACGACGACAGGATGAAACCTACGATGCCGCCAATCACAGCGCCGAGCAGGATGCACACCAGTCCAGCGAAGGTCAGCTTGAACCAGCCCATATCCGCCTTGAGGATTTCCGTGCTGATGAAGCTCGTCAACAACGGTGCCGCCAGATTCAGCAGGGCACCACCGGCAATAGCCATGAACAAGGTGATAAAAAAGCGCAATACACGATCCAGCATCTTCTCCACCTCCTTTCTCCTATAAGATATAGCTATAAGGTCAGTATAGACAATCCCACGGGGTACTGTCAACCAACACAGTGAATTCTCAAAAGATTTTAATTCTTTATCGAGACGCCATCCCCATAAGACAAAAAAGAGGAATTGTACACAAGCAAGATCCCACTCATGCGCAATTCCTCATGCCAGACATCTTCGTCCCGTCAGTGCAGGTTATGTGACAGGATCTCTTCCATCCAGCCCTCCACTTCCTCCGGTGTTTTGCCACAGGCATAGACGAGCTCGCTGACCAGGATCTGTTTGGCCAGATCCAGCAGCCGCCTTTCTCCGGAAGAAATCTTTCGCTGCCGGTCCTGCAGGATCAAGTTGCGGGCAACCGCTGCTACATCGCAGATGTCGCCGCTCTTCATCCGGTCAAGATTGGCATGAAAGCGTTTGTTCCAGCTTCCTGATGCCCGTTCCGGCTTGTCCTCAAGTACATCACGTACCTCATCTACCTTCGCCATGGAGATAACATCCCGCAGACCGATATTGTCCACATTATCCGTCGGAATCATCACCTTCATGTTGCCCAGCGGCATTTGAAGGACATAGTACGACTTCCCTTCTCCGAGCACTTCACAGTTTTCGATCCCAGCGATCACACCGGCTCCATGCATCGGATAGACTACCTTATCTCCTACCTGCAGCAAACACACACCCCCTCAGGACACAATGGTCAAGTTGGCACATCTCAATTTACCTGCGTTTTTATTATAGCATGGTTGCTGCATTATTTCAAAAGTTAAATTTTAAATTTTAACATATAAGAACTATATCGTCAAGGGAACCGTGTCACAAAATATCATTTGGACTCATGCCAGCTCTGATTTCGTGCTGCGCATGAACAGTTGGGTGAGCTGATCCTTCGGATCTTGGTGGTTGTGCACGATTTCATAGACCGTCTCACAGATCGGCAGCTCCACCCGGTATTCACGCGCCAGATCCATCAGCGCCTCCACCGTATAGACACCCTCAGCCAGCTTGGCAAACGGCTTGCCCGTGATCAGGTCCTCACCGAACCGGCGGTTGTTGCTATGCGGCGAAAACAACGTCGCCTCATAGTCCCCCAGATGGGACAAGCCATACACCGTCATCTTATCGCCACCCATCTTCTCGATGAGACGCGACAGCTCCCGTGTCCCCCGGGCCATCAGCGCTCCCTTCAAGCTGCCATAGCCAAAGCCATCGAGCATTCCTGCCGCCAGACCGACGACATTCTTTGCCGCCGCGCCGATCTCGGTACCGAGCAGATCCTCCCCATAGTAGAAACGGATCAGCGGACTGGAAAAGGCCTCGACGAGTTCCTTCGTCAGCTGCATATCAGCTGCAGCGATGACCATGCAATTGGGGATACCCCGCGTGAAGTCCTGCACATGTCCCGGGCCAACCCATACGGCCACAGGAATGTTTTCGCCAGCCGCCTCGCGGAATACCGTCGTCAGCCGCTTGCCTGTGCCGATCTCCAGCCCCTTCATGCAGAGCACAAAGCGCTTGCCCGCCAGCCCCAGTGCAGCCAGCTCACCGACGAAGCTACGCAGCTGCTGGCTGCTGATGGAAATCACGATCGTATCCGCGAACGCCAGTGCCGCCTCGATGTCATCGGTCAAAGCTACACGCTCCGGCAGTTCCAGATATTCATTCTTATGGGTCTCCTTCAGTTCCTGCAGATGCTTCGAGCCTTTGCGGCCCCAGAGAAGCACGTCATGGCCGATATGATCTGCATACCAGGCATGGAACGTACCCCAACGGCCACAGCCGAGAACTGTTACCTTCATGCTGATACCTCCACTTTCGCTCCAGTGAGGTCACGGACGACTTCGCCGGCGATGATAAGACCTACTACCGATGGTACAAATGAGATGCTGCCCGGTACAGCGCGTTTCGCCGCGCAGTTATTGGCACTGCCTGGCGGGCACACACAGGCTTTGCCGCAACCCCCCGGTCTTACCGCCAGCGGCTTCTCCTTCGAGTAGACCACCTTGAGTTTCTTGACATGATGCTCCTTCATCTTCTTGCGCATCACGCGTGCGAGCGGATCGACACTCGTCTTGTAGATGTCTGCCACCTCAAACTTCGTCGGGTCGAGCTTGTTGCCAGCTCCCATGCTGCAGATGATGGGGATGTGCAGCTCACGGCACTGCAGCACAAGATTTATCTTGCCTGTCACCGTGTCGATGGCATCGACCACATAATCATAATGCTGCTGGAAAAACTTCTCCGCATTCTCCGGCAGGTAGAAATCTTCGATCGTATCCACGACTGCCTGCGGATTGATGTCGAGGATGCGCTCCTTCATGGCCTGCGTCTTCGGCTTGCCTACCGTTTTCGAGGTCGCATGGATCTGGCGGTTGATATTCGTCAAGCAGATGAGATCGTTATCGATCAGCACCAGATGCCCGACACCAGCCCGGGCCAGTCCCTCCGCCACGAAGGAGCCGACACCGCCCACGCCAAATACCGCTACGGTTGCCTCAGCCAGTTTCTTCATTCCCGCTTCTCCCAATAACAGCTCCGTACGGGAGAATCTGCCTAAATTACCCAATGTATCCGTTCCTTTCTGTTTCCTTGCCTGGAATCCTGTATCCATTATACCTGCTCACGACGGAAAAAGGAACTGCAGACATGCCTGCAGTTCCTTTGAGACTATCCTAGTCATTTCTTGTCCTGGGGATCATCCGTCAGCTTGAAGGCCGGGATTGCAAAGGCCCCCGGCTGCTTGAAGGCTGGTTTCTCCTTGGTCTTGTTCATGAAGGACGGCGTATCGAGAGAGAAAGCAGTCTTCTGCACCTTGCTCTCCGGCACCTTGACCGTCGGTGATTTCATGACCACGCTGTCAGCAAAATCCGTAGCGATGATCGTCGCCTGGACATTGCCATTCATCGAATCATCCACCACTGTCCCGAGGATGATATTGACCTCCGGGTCAGCATGCTCGACGATATAACGCGTCGCCTCATCCACATCGTACAGGCTCAATGTATGGTCACCGGTCAGATTCAGGATGACACCGCGTGCCCCCTTGAGCCCCTTGTCGATGAGCGGGCTCTCAGCCGCCGCCTTGACGGCGTCCACAGCACTGCGCTTGCTGCTGCCAATGCCCAGCAGGGCGTCGCTGCTGTCGCTCTGACGGAAGATCGTCGTGACATCGGCAAAGTCGACGTTGATGACACCCGTCGTGAGGATCAGCTCAGCCACGCAGTTGATGGCCTGCTTGAGCACCTCATCGGCATACTCGAACGCCGTGACGATCGTCATGCGGCGGTTCTCCGGCAGCTTCATCAGGTTGTCATTCTCTACGGCAATCAACGCATCCATCTGCGACTGCATCTTGACGATGCCCTCCATGGCCGTGCGCTTCTTGCGGCTGCCCTCAAAAGAGAACGGCACCGTCACGACGCCGACAGACAATATACCGAGCTCCTTGGCCAGACGCGCCACCACAGGAGCAGCACCGGTTCCTGTACCGCCGCCCATACCAGCCGTTATGAATATCAGATCTGCCCCGTTGAGGGCATCCTTTATCTTGTTCTCCTCTGCCTTGGCGGCCTGCTCGGCCACAGCGATATTGCCGCCGGTTCCTCGGCCACGCGTCAGCGACTCACCAATCTGGATGCAGCGAACACCTGACTGTTCCACCAGCTGCAGCTGTTTGGCATCCGTATTGATCGCGATAAGTTCGATCTCCAGCTCATTATGCTGTCCCATGCGCATAAGTACACTATTTCCGCCGCCACCGACGCCGAACACCTTGATCTTGACTTTCGGTTTTATGATTGATGTTTCATCTGGTGTCATGGAACATTCCCCTCTCATTTCAACATATCTTTATATGTATTCGCCATCCACAGTGGTCATTCCTGCCTGCCAAGCAAGAAATATCGCAGCAACATCATCACCCACAAAAAAAGCAGGACTGCCCACAAGCAGCCCTGCCTCCCCTCTCCGCCAGTCTATCCACGGACTCAGCTGAAGAGGAATACCGCTAAACAAGCCAGAACGATCTTCAAGCTGTCAAGCTTCACGCCAAACACTTCCTTACTTCGCATCCAGCATAATATTCGCATCTAGCAATGAAAGTTAACCGTTTAAACTGATTATACACTTGTCTATCAAAAATAGCAATCCCTATTCAGCGCCGTTTGAACAGCAAACGCGACTGGGTGACCAGCACCCCCGCAAACATGAGGCCGCAGCCAGCGATCTGCGCCGTGCTCATGACCTCGCCGAGCAGCAGCCAGCTCGACACAGCACCGAAGACCGCCTCGAAACTCATGATGATGGCTGCCGGCCCCGGCTCGGCATACTTCTGCCCATAGATTTGCAAGGTGAAGGCCACGCCCCCCGACATCACACCGCCGTAGAAGATGGCAAACCAAGCCGCCACCAGCGGGCTCCAGCTGATATCCTCGCAGCACAGCGCCGCCAGCGTGCTGCCAAACCAGCAGACTGAGATCTGCGCCACCGAAAGCTCGATGGCATCGACGCGCTCGGCATAGCGGTCGATGAACAGGATCTGGGCAGCCCAGAAGAACGCGCTCAGGAAAACCAGGCCATCGCCGAAATTCAGCGTGATGGCACCATGGATGGACAGCAGATACAATCCCGCCAGAGCCGCCAGGGCCCCTGCCCAGTTTTCGCCATAAATCTTCTTGCCGAGCACCGCTGCCCCCAACGGCACCAGAATGATGTAGAGCGCCGTGATGAAGGCCGTCTTGCCGGCTGTCGTATACAGCATCGCCACCTGCTGCAGCGAAGTACCCACGAACATGATGGCGCCGGCACCGAACCCAGCCCGCCAGCCCGGGTGATACGTTCCCCGCTGCTTTGCCTGCTCCCGCTGCCCGCGCAGCGCATGCCAGAGCCCGAGCAGGAACAGGAGCCCCAGCGAATACCTGGCCATCGCATAGGTAAACGGTCCCAATCCGTCCATGCCCACCATCTGCGCGACAAATGTCGTGCCCCAGATGAAGGCCGCACCAAAAAGCAGCAAAGAACCTTTGAGCCGCATGCAATCTCTCCCTTCGTGATGGTTTCCATTATAAGGACTTTGCGGCTTTTTTTCAACACAGCCAGCCATGACAAAACAGGCTGAGGACACGCAATCCCCAGCCTGCTGGTCTTTGGCAGATATCAGCAGATACCTGTCAGCATATAGAACAAGATGCACAAGAAAGGCACAAAGAATTTCAACGCCATGACCACGGCGATATCATAATAGGAATCGTGGTGCGTAAGCCCGCAGATGGCCAGCAAGGTGACCAAGGCGCCACAATGCGGCACCGGGTCGATACCTACCGAAGCGATCGCCACGATGCGATGCAAGACCTCCAGCGGGATTCCTGCCGCCGTCGCCATTGCTGCCCACTGTTCACCGAGGGCTGACAAAGCGATCGTCAGGCCGCCCGATGCCGAGCCCGTGATGCCGCACATGATATTCGTCGTGATGACAGCCGAAAGCAGCGGGCCAAAGGAATCCGCAATGCCGACCAGCCACTGCGTCACGGGCAGGAACCCCGGCATTGCCGTGATGACGCAGCCGAATGCATAGCCCGAAGCTACATTGAGCACGGCCGTACCCGAGGAAAGTGCCGCATAGTTGATTGGCGGCAGGAAACCGTCAAGCACCATGAACCGCTTGCGGCCGATATAGGCTGCCACGATGCTGCTGATGATCAGCGCCACACTGATGGACCAGATGGCCGAAACCTTGCCGACCTGCGTCGCCAGCAGCGACAGATGCAGATCCTTCAGCGTCTCCAAGCTGTCAGCGCTCCAATGGAAGCCCCAAGCCCAGCCAAACGGATTCGACAGGATGACGTTGATGACGATGACCAGCACCAGCGGCAGCAGTGCCCAGTACCAAGGGATATGGATCTTCGGATTGCGCTTACGCCGTCCATCCACCACATGATTGCCGTAGCCTTCACCGGCAGCCTTGAGCACCCTTGCCCGATGCCCTACCCAGCCCCAGCCGATCAGCAGGAACAGGACAGAAGCAAACATGCCGATTCCCGGTGCTGCCCATGTGCTCGTCTGGAAATACGACGAAGGGATGATGTTCTGGATCTGCGGCGTGCCCGGCAGCGAGACCATCGCAAACGAGAAGATACCCACCCAGAGCGCCGCTGGCAGCAGCCGCTTCGGAATATCCGCTTTCTTGAAGACCACCGCACCGAACGGATACATGACAAATGCAACGACGAAAACACTGAGGCCACCATAGGTCAACGCACCGCAGCCCATCAGCACCGCCAATATCGCCCGCTTCTCCCCAAGCACGTCGACAATCTTGCCGGCCACCGCCGAAGCCAAGCCACCTTTCTCCATCAGACGCGCAAACACCGCGCCAAACAGGAATACCGGATAGTATGTCTTGACGTATTCTGCCAGGCGTGTCATATAGAGCTCGCTATAAACCGGCAGGATATCAAAGACGCTGGCCAGTGCCGCCAGCCCGGCAAAAAACGGTGCAATCAGGATGATCGACCAACCCCGATACGCAAAATACATCAACCCCAGCAATGCCAATGCTATACAAAGTGCCTCCATGTCGTCCAAAGACTCCCCTCTGTAAATAGGATTCAATAATAATAAACTATAAACACCGCGAAACGATAACAATTAGGAATGATAGATTTTTTTTCCATAGGAAAAGCAGCCGACACCTGCCGGCTGCTTTTCTCCCTGCTTGTTTCGTTTACAGATTTTATATTACCATTAATATTTTTTATTGTCAATTAAAATTTATATTTGTCCTTTTATTCAGAATATTTACCAGCAACAAAGGGGCAGCCGGACGCATACGTCCAACTGCCCCTTTGCCATCACTCCTGTTTTCTTTGCTGCTGCAATGCCGCCAGCTTCGCTGCCTGCTTGGCCGCGAACCGCGCCTTCAGGACCAGCTTATGCTCCATGCGCTCGACAAGATCCTGCGCCGCCGCGATGTCCTGTGCATCGGGATGCGTTGCTGCCAAACGCCACCGCTCCTCGCTCTGGGGCCCGCCATGCGGGTCATCAGGGCCAGCCTGCTTGCGCTTTTCCAGCATAGCCGGATTGATCTTGCCACGGCAGCCAAAGGTGCCGAGTATCTCACAACCCGCGCCCAGATGATAGCCCGCCCGGGCAAAGGAAGTGATGGCATGCTCACTGGTCGGCGCCGTCCCATGCGTCTGGAAGAATACCACCTTCGCATTCTCCACACCTGCCAGATATTTCAGCGTCAACGGGTCTGGCTGGCCCAGCCGCAGCCAATAGCCGATGGCCACCACATCATATGCCGATAGATCCTGCGGCGCATCCTGTACGCGGAAAATATCCGCGTCATCAGCCTTCTGGGCAATCGCCTCCGCAATCTGCCGCGTATTCCCGGTCACGGAAGAGTAGATCACAGCCCATTTCGTCATATCATATCCCCCTGTCTCATTTAGATACTGCCATTGTAACACAAAAGACCGGCGATGACCGTAAGGTTTGTTACAGCCAGCTGGCATGATAGGCTTTGCGTTCAGCAGCCAGCTTTGCTACAATGGAATCTGTTATCTTTGAACAATCATCGCTATATTCCCGAGGTGCAACTATGAACCATATTCCTTTCCGCGTGAATGTCGCTCTGCTGAGCGCCGGACACTTCCTCAACGATTTCTATTGCAATTTCCTGCCCATCCTGCTGCCAGTCATCATCCCGCAGCTTGGTCTTTCGCTGACACTCAGCGGCTTATTGATCATGGTCATGTCCATCACCAGCAATCTCTTGCAGCCGGTCTTCGGCTACATCATGGATAAGCACGACTGGCGCCGGCTCTTGGTCCCCGTCCTGCCCTTCGGCGCCATCTGCATCTGCACGATAGGCTTCGTCACCAGCAAATCCATGCTGTTTTTCGTCATCGCCTTGACGGGCCTTTCCGTTTCTCTCTTCCATCCGCTCGGCTCGACCCTGGTCGCCAAGTCCAGCAGTCCGCAAAACCTCTCCAGTGACATGTCTTACTACATCGCTGGTGGCAACATCGGCTTTGCGCTGGCCCCGCTGGCCCTCGTAGCCTTCACCGCTGTCTATCCGCTGACATCACTGCCCTGGCTGATCCTCCCCAGCATACTGCTGGCTGCCATCCTGTCCCAGAGCAAACTGCAGCAGTTCTCCACCATCCCTGCCCATAGCAGCAGCCAGCGGGCCCTGCGCCTTGGCGAAGTGCTTGCCAACCGGTCGGTGATCAAGCTCAATCTCGCCATGGGCCTTCGCTGCTGGACCCATACCTCGGTGTCCACCTTCCTGCCCTTGCTGCTGATCCACGCAGGGTACAGCTCCCTGCTGTCGGGCAGCCTGCTGACTTTGTTCCTGGTCGGCTGTACTGCCGGCGGCCTCGCTGGCGGCTGGCTCGGTAAGCGCTGTTCCCATAAGTCCATCATCGTAGGCTCACTGCTACTCGGCCTGCTGCCCACCTGGTATTTCTTCACGCACGCCGGCACAGAGCTGCTGTCCCTCGCAGCCTTGTTCTTCTCAGGCTTCTTCCTGCTCTCTCCCCAGCCCAGCTCCTTGGTCTGGGCCAACCACCTCATGCCGGCCAATGCGGGCATGGCAGCCGGCATGATGCTCGGGCTCTCCTTCGGCCTTGGCAGCATCGGCACAGCCATCACCGCGGCACTGGCCGACTACATCGGCCTTTCCACCGCGCTGCTGCTGACCTCGCTGCCCCTGCTGCTCGCCGCATCCTTCGCCGCAGCAACACCAACAAAATAAGATGCCAGCAGGCTGAAGCCTGCTGGCATTTTATTTTGCACTTCCCTCACGGAAATACTGATACACATCGATGACATCCAGGAAAGCTCCGTCAAAGCCTGCCTGCATGATAGTATCCAAATAGGCCGTGGGGCTTCCGTAAAGGATTGCCTGCCACTCTTTCTGCCAGTATCTGACGCGATGGCTACCCCAGTCCTCGTTCACCCCAGCCAACCATGCAGGAGGCTCTGCCTGCCATTCCGGCCGCCAATAGGCACGATATGGCTCGGCCTCACCAACACTCATATAGGCATAGACGAGACGGCGGCCGCCCTGCGGCTTGCGCTGCAGCCGCAAGACCTCTGCCGCTGTCAGCGGGCGGTCCTCGCAATACAGATCAATGATCAGCAAGTCGTAGGGTGACTGTTCCAGCCGTGCAAAGTATTCTTTCCGCGCGTAGTTCCCAGGATTCAGCAGCACCAGGAAATTGCGGACATCCCCCAGCCTCCGAATATCGCGGTCATTGATACCGGCTGGCTGTTCCTGCGGAATGGCATCAAGATTCCGCCGTGTGGATGCCCAGCTGATATAGCCGCAGCGGTCGTTTTTCTGCCTTGAAGATGCCTTCTGTGCCTCCGTCTGCACATAATCGATGTTGAAGACTGGCAGCCCCGCCTGCAGCGGGACCTGCAGGGCCAGCTTGTAATAATCGCTGGTTTCCTTGCTTGTCTCCTCGCCATCCTTGAGGTCACTGCCGTAGAACACCGATTCCACCAGCTGCCCGTCGAGGCTCTGCAGCATCTTGCTGGCATTCTGCGGCGTATTGCCATCATACGGAAGGTATAATGGCGCTCCGCCATTAGCCAGCAGCCCGAATCCAGGCTTCCGGACCTGCACATAATCATGCAGGCTTCCCAGCAGGTCCACCATCGCCGTGTCATAAGCCACAGGCTCTGCCGCTTCGCTGCTTCCCAGCGCCGAGGATGCCGTGAGCAGCCCAAGCCCCAGAGCGATCTTGCGCAGTAACGCGCCCATTTTTCCAGCCATTGTTTTTCTCCTGTATCAGAACGTGTGATTATACATCAGGCTCATATTCCAGCCATGATAGGAATCCGTGTCATCGCCATCGATCGTGTAGGTTTCCAGCTTGGCTGCCAGTGCAGCCCGCTCATTGCAACGATAATCATAGCCCAGCAGCACCGACTTGCTGCGGCGGCCGTTTTCCTCCGTGCCTGTCCGCCAGTTATAGCTCTGGCCATTCGTCTCGCCATACCCCAGCAGGATATAAACCGCCTGCTGCCGGTCAAACTGGTGCCGCCAGCCCAAGCCGCCATAGTAGCGCCGCATGCTGCTCGCCGTCGTCCCTTCCTGATAACTGCCGATCAAATAATACTGCCAGGAGTCCCATTCATCGATATCCTGATTGCCGTAAAGACGCAAGATCCAATCCTCGCCATCGTCATTGCGCCCGTCGAGAGCAACAGCCCTGTCATCCAGGACGTACTCCCTTCCCCTCTCCCAATATGAGTAGAGCTGCCTGCGATAGTACGAATGGCTGGCATTGATATGCGTCAGCTGGACGGAGAACTGGTCGTGTTCCCCGCTATGCCGGTACGTCAGATCCTGCCGGAACTGATTGCTGGGATCGATGCGGTCTTCTGTTTCCACATCCTGCACCCGTGACAGGTCAATCCCCCGCGCTGCGGCATAGGCACGGACAGCATCGTAACTCAGATCCGCCGCCGACAGGCTTTTTGCCACACTGCTGTGATAGCTGTAATCGCCGCGGATGATATAGCTCAGCCGCCCGGTCAGGCTGTCGCGCCCGGTGATATGCCGGGTCACCTCGATGCCCGGCGTCACCTGCCAGCCTTCGCTGAACGAATTGTACCTGGCCAGCCCATCGGCCATCATCGCATTCTGATGCACATTGGAAACGCCTGTCGGCACATTGACCGTCAGCAGATAATGCACGTCGTATTGCCTATGGTTGTTTTTCAGCACCATGCCCAGCGTGGTATCCGTCCAGCCGCGTACATGGCCTTTGCGAAGGCCTGTATCCGAATCGAGCCAGCCCGTGGACAGCGAGAAATCCCACTGCTTCTCCGCCGCATAGAAGCCGATCGGCTGATAGAGCTGGTAGCCACGCTGCCCAGCCCCGCGCCATGTATAGTATTCAAAGCCCAGGCCAGCGCCCCATCCCTCACCGAAATGCGCCAGCGAATCATCCGCCTGCTGCTTCCACAGCTGCGTGTCCTGAAGAGCCTGGGACGCTTCTGCCACATAAGCCGCCGCTTCCTGGCTCCATTTGATGCCATCGGCCACATCCTGCTGCCGCTGCTGGATATCCGTCTGCGCATCGTCCTGCTGCCCGGTAAGATCTGCCACCCACTGCCGCGCATCGCGCTCCGCATCCTCAGCCGCCGCGCGCGCAGCCACGAGGGCATCGAACTGCGCATCCAGCGCATCCAGTGCGGCTTCGCTTTCATCGATGGCCGCATCCAGCTCCTGCAGCCGGGCTGCCAATGATGCCAGCTCACCGCTGCGGTCGGCCACCATACCCGATGCCTGCCTGGCCGCATTGACCTTGGCGATGACATCATAGAGCCGGTTCTGTTCGTAGTTGACGCTCTGCCAGGCCTGCTCAATGATAGCTTCCAGATTTTCCTGCTGCTGCTCATATGTGCGCATCTGCTCCACTACTGCCGCATAATTCCCCTGTACCATCTGGCGGTCTGCCAGCAGCTCGCTGACAATCGTCTGCTGCGCTGAAATGTGGGGCAGGAAATCCGCAGCTGCCCGCTGGGCAGCCAAAGCCTCCTGCGTGCGGGCAGCGCTCTCGGCTTTTGCCCGTGACAATTCCTCGGTCACCCGCTGCAAGCGGCGTTCAGCTTCATCGAGTTCCTGCCGCGACGTCGCCAGTGCCGCCGCAGCATCCCTCTCAGACTGCCTTGCCTGCTGCAGGGCAGCTTCAGCCTGCACCAAGGCATCAGCGGCTTCGCGCACATTGCGCTTGGCAGCTGCGAAATCACGGATGCGGTCACGTGAATCGCGCAGGGATTGCAGGGCCTCCGGCACCTCGGTAAACGTATGGACGGAGGCCGCCTCGGCAGCCACTGCTGGCAGCAGGCCAAGCGAACCAAGCGAAACCGCCGCCGCTCCCTGCCGCAGGAATTCCTGCTGCTGCATGTGCCGGCGGCGGCTGCGCGTCATGCGCATGGCCGACTGTTCACGCAAGCGCCTGGCGGCAGCCGCCGCTTCTTTCTGCGGCTGCAATCGTTTACGTCCCTTGCGGCTAAGCCTCATGGCTCCTCCCTCCTCTCTCGCTCCAAATCAACATACCGCTCCCCATACAAGCGCATGGCCAGCCGGGTAAGCAGACCATGCGGCGGCTGATAGAAGACGGGCTGTGAGCAGAATACCAGATAGTTGATGCGGCTGGCAAAATGATCGAGCCGCCAGGCAGCGACCACAAAGCTTGCTGCCGCCGCCAGGAAAAAGGTGAACCCGTAGCTCTGCTCCCCCCACCAGCAAAGGCCCAAGACGCCCAGCACCAGATTGCTAGCCAAGAAGAACAATGACACCATGAGCACATCCTTCTGATAGTCAAAATAGATCAGCAGGATGTAGATGAGCTGCAGCAGTCCCGTAAAGAAGGCACCGAACAACAGGACATTGAACATGTTGACCTGCTCATAGGTAATCCCCGCCCGCGACAGGATATAGCTGCCCAGCGCCAGGAACACCAGCGTGAACACCAGCTGCAGCTCTGCGGCATGCCGCAGCTCAAACCACAGGACATGCAACAGGTCCTTGCGCGCATCCTCGATCTGCCGGAAATTCCCCTTGCGCGTGATATGCGAGAAATAGACTGCATAACGCTGGTAGAAATTCGTCTCCACTGACACGACAAACACCATCATGAGCGGCAGGACTGACAGCAGCGCATAGAAGGTGACCACATCATAGACCGGCGAGTAGCGGAAGGTTCCCGCCACTTCGACACCCCAAGGGCCAAACCAGATCAGGATATTGGGCAGGAACAGTCCGGCCGCATAGCTGGCAGCGATCACGAACAGTCGCCAATGGCGCTCGAAATACGGCAAGAACGCAAAGTTCATGCCATCTTCTGGCAAGCCAAAGCAGGCAGCGATGTGCCAAAGGAACAACAGGACACAAAGGGCCATGCCCATATCGACGGCCAGCAGCGCAGACTGCTCGGCCGGCAGCCAGCCCGCCCCTAGCAGCTGCGCTGCCAGCGTTATGCTCACCGCGACGCCAGCCAGATAGCTCAGCAGCAACCGCTTGTATTTTTTGATGGCTGTCAGGTATACGCTTTCCACCCAGGAAAGCAGCAGCAGGGCAAAGAACAGATATGCGAGCCACTTCGTCAGCGGTGCCAGCGGTCTGCCCCATAAGAAAGCCAGCGCCAGAAGCCCCCCGAGGGCAGATAGCAGCGCCGCACTGCCAAACAGTGAAGCCGTGATATCCTTGTAACGTGCCAGCGACAGGGAATCAGCCAGATAGCGCGTAAGCACCATCGTGAAGCCGCTCGACAAGATCTGCGAGAAAATGAACGCATACACCACAGCCGCCACAAAGACCTGCACGGACTCCGCCGGCACGGCAAAGTGCCGGAACAGCAGCTGGACGGCCAGTACCATGCCCGTCAGCAAGGCAAAGGGCCCCGCCGTGATGATGGCCGAGTACGAATAAGCCCGGATATGACCAGCCGCCGTCCGGGCCGTAAAGAGTTTCTTCAGTTCGAAGCCGACGCCTGCCATCAGCCCTTGACCTCCTTTGCCTGCGCGTATATCCTGCGATACGCTGCCAGGAAATGTTCATACGTGTAGCCGCGCTTGACGCGCTCGTAGCCGATGCTGCCCATCTGCCGCCTGAGCGCAAAGTCACGGCCCAGCCGGACAATCTCCTTGGCCATGGCTTCAAAATCCATCGGGGCAACGATAGCCCCCGCCGCCCCGAGCGTATCCGTACTGTCGCCATAGATGAGCTCACGGCAGCAGCCGACATCCGTCGTCACAAACGGCCGATGCGCCGCCTGCCCTTCCAGCACCGCCAGCGGCTGCCCCTCACTGATGCTCGAAAGGATCATAAGATCTATCTGCGGCAGATACTTGACGATATCCACCGACCCTGTAAATGTCACATCCTCAATCCGCAGCATGGCTACGGTCTGCTGGCATAAGGCATAATATTCGGGATCTTCATCGAAGCCGCCCATGATGACCAGCCGGGCTGCAGGAATCTCCTGCTTGACGAGGAAGAAGGCCCGCAGCAGCGTGACAATATCCTTGATGGGCACAACGCGGACAACAGCTCCGAGCGTAAGCGGCCCCTCATGGGGCTGCAGTTCAGGAATCTGCGCAAAACGCTCCATATGCACGCCATTCGGCACGATGCCGATCTTTGCCGGATCACAGCCCAGGTCGCGCTCAATCTCGGCATTGTGCTCAAACAGCGTATAGACATGATCGGCCACCCGGTAAGACAATCTGGCCAGATTGTAGAAATACTGGATCCAGACCGACTTGAAGTCGCCCTTGGCCCAATCGCTCTTGATGATCTCCACCTCGCGCTCACGCGAGTAGATGCCATGCTCCGTGATGATGAATGGCTTATGGTAGACCTCCGCTGCCATCGCACCGATCACCCCGCAATAGCCCGTGGCGACACTGTGATAGACATCCGCTGCTGGCAAATCCTGCTGCAGCAGGAAGAACAGGGGCAGCAGCATCGAGCGCAGGGTCCAGAAGAAATCCGTGAAGGGCAGATACGGATAGTTCTCCTCGTATACCCGCTGGATCACATCAAAGAAATCGCTGCTCATGAAGATGTCCAGCGGGCTCTGGAACCGGCCGCGGTCACGGAAGATCACCGACAGCTCCTGGACGTTGATAGGCTTGCTGCCTGTCACCAGCTCGTAAAGCAGTTTCCGCTCAGCCGCGGTCAGGATATTCTCCCGCATCCCCTTTGACTTGAGGCTCAGGATATCATCGAGGAACTCCTCCTGCACGCCAACCACATTGGCCGGGAGCTTGTATTTGAAATCGCCGCGGTTCTTGGCCTCGGCCCCGATGGAATAGATGAAGAACTCATGCTCCGGCAAGCCTTGTATAAGCATCTGGCACCAGGAAGATACACCGCCTACCACATAGGGATAGGACCCTTCCGTCAACAGGCAGATACGCATCAGTTCTCCTCCTTCCAGAATAATACCGCTTTGGCAGACTGCGTCTCAATCATATAGCAGTCCGTGCCAATGCGCGTGAACTCCGCCCCCTCCGCATGACCGATGGTCTTATCCGTATGCAGGATGAACCGCAGCGGATGACCAAAATCCCAGCAATGCAGCACCAACCGGTCCGTGAGCCGCTGCACGCGGTAGTCCATGTCGAGATAATCATCCAGATAGGCTGCACACTCCGAATCCGTCACGGGGCGCAGCCAATCATAGCGCGCCTGCATCTCTGCCAAGAACGCCCGGAACCCCTTTTCCATCATTGCCCAGCTTTTATCCTGGCTCTCCACATAGAACATCTCATCGGGATGGACGAAATGGGAAAAACAACCGATATAGTTGATGACACTGATCTGCTCATAGATGCTCTGCCGGCTCGGCATATAGCCGGCAGAAGTGCGCGGGATATCATAGGTGCCATCCCCCTGGCGGTCAAAATCCGTGATATACGCCTTATCGGGAGCTACACCATCAAACAAGGAGGAAAATATCCGCACCTCGGGGAACACCTGCCGTATCGCCGCCTTGCCCTCAGGGCTCAGGATATCCGATGGCGGCACATAGGCCCGGATTTCATAACCGGGATAGGCATCCTCTACATAGCGCCGAAGCTCCTGCAGCGACTCAGCCATGGCCTGCTGGCTGGGCCAGGGCTGGTAATCAAGATTCCCCTGGTTATAGCCCGCCGGTGCCAGCGACTGATGGTTATAGCCGTGGATGCCCAGCTCACCGCCCATGTCCAGCAGCTCCCGTCCGTAGATGATGAAATCATTGCGGATACGGCTGCCAGCCGGCGGCACAAAGGGGCCCTCGACCTGATTGCCATACGACTCGATGATGAGCCCCGTATACTTCAGATTGAAATCCTTGGCTGCCTGCCGCATATACGGCCACCAACGCTGGCGATAGAAATCCTCCGTCGTCAGCTGCATTTCCGCATAGATCTTGGGATTGGTGCCCTCGGGGATCGGTGCAGGGAAATCATCGATGAAGACCAGCTTCGTCCCCAGGACGGGATAGATATCCTCCGCCCCGCAGTGGGCGATGATAGCCGTCAGCAGTCCCGCATTCGTCTTGTCGTCGCGCACACTGCCATTATAGACCAGGTACTTCCCCTTGCCGGCCGCATGCTCCCAGAGCAGCGGCTGGCCGTCTGCCGCGCTGATATGCAGCGTGGCATCGCCGCTCAACTGCGCCTCGGTGCAGACCGTATCATAGACCGTTCCCTCGCCAAAGGAAGCCCCCTGGCCGCCAAACAGGAAATCCGTCCAGAGATGGATGCCACGGACTGTCTTGCCGCCGCCCAACCGCGCAACGCCCAGCTCCGCGAGCAAGTCCTGCGGCAGGCTGCCGTCTGCCGCTTCCAGCCGCATCAGAACAGCTACAGTTCCACCTGCCGCCGCATACTGGCGCACCGCTGGCAGGCAGGCCACGCGCTCGAGGCTGCCTGACGCCAGCAGGACACCACGGTAGCCGCCGTCAACGGCCGTATCATCCGCATAGATGGAGGCGATGTCGCAGTCCTTCTTCTGCTGCGCCAAGATCTTTGCCAGCCGATGGCGGGCAAACACGCTGCCCACATCCCGCGGGTCATAGAGGATGAGATATCTGTCCCGCGCCTGTGCCACCGCATCCCCCTGCTCCTCCATCGCTGGCAGCAGCGCCAGATTCCGCAGCGGTGACAGGTGCAGGAAGCCATCCATGCGGCTGAACTGGAAAAACACGCCCAGCACCATGACCAGGGCGAACACCAGCGCAATGCCCCGTTTATCCATTGCTGCGTACCTCCTTATCCCAAAAACGGATCACCTGCAGCGCCTTCTGCGACAACTCCAGCGGCGAAGCCTTCAGCGCCTGGATTGCCCGCTGCAGGTCCTCCGGCCTGTGCTCCGCCTGGTAAAGCTCGATATACATGAGATACGATTCTTCCCGCGCAGGGAAACGCAGCATCATCTGCTCGCAGACCTGCTCCGCCGTGCGGAAATTGCGTATATCGAGGAGCTGCCCGATCTCCTCGCAGTAATAGCCGATATTGTCCGGCCGCAGCGCCAGCAGGCGATCCAGCAAGCCGATATAGTCCCCCTGCTTCTTGCGCCAGGTCACATGATCGATGAACTCCCGCTGCGACAGGTATTCGCGCAGCATCTCCACGTATTCTTCGAGCAGCACCACATCTTCTTCCCGCTGGCCGGAAAGCACGGCACTCTCCTGCTCGAAAAGCTTCGTCTCAAGCTTTTCCATGCGCGTCGTCAGCATCGATACCGCATAATAGGCAATCTCCCGGTCACGGTCATGCATGGCCATCTGCAGGATATTCTGGTTATCGACGACCGACTGCTTGATAGCCTCCGTGAAGAAATGGCGCTTCTGCTGCACATCGCTGACCAGGAAGGCGTCATTGAGCGGGATGATATCACGATCCAATTCCGTGCCGCGGAAGAACGCCTCGCCCGCATCTTCCTGCTCCGGTACCCGCTCCCGATACAGATGCAGCAGCCGGCAGCCAAGCTTGAACAGCAGCAGGATGACCAGCCCGCAGAATGGCAGGCAGAGCACCAGCACAGACTCCGCCAAGGCCCGCGGCAGGGAATGGGCCCGCCAGTCGAGCCAGAAGAACGCCGCTGTGAGCAGCAGATGGCACAGGACTGCCAACGAAAACATACTCATACTATCCCCTCATCGACCTGGGTCTGCAGCCCGCGCTTCTGCAAGCGGCGCTGGACCATCGCCGTCACCTCTTCATCTGCATCCGGCAGCAGCACATAGACGCGATCCGCCCGCAAGCCCACGAAGTCCTCATTGCGGATGGCGCCGGACAGCCGGCTGTCCAGCTCCTGGTAGTCCAGGCCTGTCATGTCCACCCGCAGCATGGCCAGCGGCAGATCGCCCTGCAGCTGGCGGCGCGCCTTGAGCTCCGCGATGATCTTGTCAAACTCCTTGGCCTGCAGGATACGGGTATTCCCCCAGTAGCGCCGCGCCTGGATTTCGCTCTCATACTGATAGGCTCGTCCCATCGACGACGATATCAGGCGCACCGTGATCGACAGCAGATTCTGCTGATGCAGGCTCCACTGCTCGAACCGCATGCCAAAGACTTCTACGACAGCAATGACCCTTCCCTGATGGATGATGGGCGCCGCCATATCTGGCGCATCCGCCGCCAGTTCCCGATTGATATAGACCGCCTTCTCGTGCAGCACGGATTGCAGATAGCGGCAATCCGCCACGCGCAAAGAGCGCGGCAGCTGGTTTGCCAGCCGCCCCAGCCGTACCTTCTGCCGCAGATACCGCTGGTCATTGCCCACCACGTAGACGGCGATGTCCCTGACATCCAGCACCTGCGCCGTGACAGCAGCCGCCTGAGTGAAGATATTCTCGGGCTCCACACTGTCAAGATTGCGGATGATCCGGTAGAGGCGTCCGATACTGTCATCGGAATTCACGATCTGGTGGTACAGATGATTCTTGACCTCCATATTCTCATCGTATAGGCGCTTCAAGACAGCCAGCCTTTCCTCATGCTGGGCTGCCTGCCAATGGGCTGCCTCCCGTTCATACCTGCGGCTGTCAGCCACATAGCCGGTGAGTACCGCAACCAACAGATACGTGATCAGATGCAGGAGCATCGCCGGAACATAGAACAGCCCCACGAGCGTGCTGCCCTGATGCAGCATGGCGCCAAGCAGCAGCACCGACGACAGCGCCATCGCAAGCAGCGCCTGCTGCTTGCCATAGAGAAGCCCCATGGCACCGATATAGACAAAATTCATATCAAAGGGGACAATCGGATTCACCGGCTGCCCCTGCTGAAAGGCCATGACTGCCCCCATCAAGGCAAAGCCAGCCAGGTTCTCTGCCAACGGGATGGCCCGCCGCAGCCTTTGCTGCCACTGCAGCCGCCTGCCAGTGTTTGCCAGCTCCCGCTGCTGGTCAGCGGCTGCTGCCTGCACATACTGCCAGGTGAGCTGCAAGCCTTCGGCCAGCGGATATTTCGGCCGCCAGCCCAGCTCGGATGCCGCTTTCTGCCCTGCCATGCCGCCCATCGCATAATCCTCCGCAGAATCTGCATCGATTGCCAGCGGACAAGCCTTCCCCGTTGCCTGGCGCACCAGCTGCGGCAGCTCTTCCCAGCGGACTGCCTCGCCCGCTGCCAGGCTGATGGTTCCGCCCGTGTAGCGGCGGGCAACGGCCCGGTAAAGCCCATATACCGCATCCTCGCGGTATAGGAACGCCCGCTTCCCCGGCCGCCGGCTCGTCACCACCCCGCCCTGCGCCAGCGAATACAGCGCGCGGCTCAGGAAGCCATCCTGCTTGCGGCAGCCAGGGCCATAGACCTCGGGCAGCCGCACGATAGCAAAGCCGCAGCCTGTGACGTCCGCCCAGCCACGCCCCATGCGTTCCGCCATGGCAGCCACCTCGCTCAAGGGGCGCTGCCCTTCAGCCAGTGGCTCGGCCAGCGTCGACGACACCAGATACACCTGCGTGACACCAGCCTGCCAGCCAGCCTGCAGGACATGCAGGAAATCCTGCAGCGCCTTGATGCCTGGCTCGCCAGTCAGAGCCACATCAAGCGCATAGACGAGCACAGGGATATTGTGGATCTTGATGACCTCTTCGGATGCTGGCTTATCCGCCTCCCACACAAAGGTCTGCCAGCCCTCTTTCGTAAACACCTGCCGCAACTCCGTCTGCCAGAACAGTCCCTGACCGGCAAAAACGATCTTCTTGCGGATATCCTTGCGATCTGCCGCCATGCCGCGCCCCCCTCTCTGCCTATCTCTATCTCTATCTCTATCTCTATCTCTGCCGCTATGCCCTAAGCCTTTTCGCATAGACGGATCACTGTATGCTCGAGTATTTCCTCACCAGCCTGCCCCGTCTTGAGCCAATAATCGGCGTCGATGAGCTCCAGCATCGCCGCCTTGAGCACCGCCTCAGGGAACTGCGCCGCCGCCCGGCCAAGCTTTTCCGCGATGAATGGATTGAGTTCCATTGGCTTGGCCAGCGCTTTGCCGCGTATCCCCTTGGCCTGCAAGGTCTTCGCCTGCCAAAGCTGGCGCACATGACGCGTCAGCAGCGACAGGATCACCGTGAAATAAGTGCCATCAGCCAGCTGCCGCTTCAAAAGCATCAATGCTTTGCGGCTGTTGCGCTCGCTTATCGCATCCATCAGCGAGAAGACCGATACCTCCGGCAGGCCGGCAAAGACCTTGACGAGCTCTGCCTTGGTGATGCGGCGCTCCTCGGCGAACAAGGCCAGCTTATCAAACTCCCGGTCCAAGAACTCCAGGGAGATCTGCTGCATCATGCTGACCGCTCCCTGGAAATACGCGTAGGCATCGCGATCGAGCTCGCGGTTCATCGACTGCAGTTTGCCCTGCAGCCAGTCGTTGATGTTCCAAGCGCGCACAGCTTCAGCCTCCAGCACCAGGCCGTATTTCTCTATCGTCTTGTACAGCTTGCGCCGCTTGTCCGCCTTGTCGCCCGTCACGAAGATGACATAGCTGAACGGCGGCATATCCGCCAGCGTCGCCAACAGGCGCTCCATCTTCTTGTCCTTGGCCGCCGCCTTCTTCTCCCCGTCTTGCTTGGCCTTGTCCTTGAACAGCGCCGTATTGCGGAGCAGCAGCACATTTTTGTCAGCAAAAAAAGGAGCCGTCTCGATCATGCCGATAAGATCATCGGTGTCGATATCAGCCGTGATTTTCTGGACAGACTCCGCAGCATCCTGTGGATGCGAAAACAGCCCCGCCATAATCCGTTTCAGGGCCTTGTCGATATAATAATGTTCTTCGCCAGCCAGCAGGAAAAGATGACAATCCTGCTGCTGCTGGAGTTTCACCATAAACTCGCCAAATTTCACGTCATATCCGCATCTTTCTTTTCATCATAGCTTACATTCTCTCCGTATTCTAATATTATAGTAAAAGGGCATCGCTCAGACAAGCGATGCCCCAGTATTTTTTTGCGTCAAAGCTCAGACCAGCCCATGGGCCAGCATGATATCTGCTACCTTGACAAACGCCGTGATATTGGCGCCCGCCACCAGATCATCCGGGTCAGCATATTTCTCGGCATTTGCTTTCGCGCAGCGATAGATATTGGCCATGATGTCCTTGAGCTTGTTGTCGACCTCGGCAAAGGTCCACTGCAGGCGCTCGGAGTTCTGCGACATCTCCAGTGCCGATACGGCAACGCCACCAGCGTTGGCTGCCTTGGCCGGCGCAAACAGCACCTTGTTCTGCTGGAAGTACTCGATAGCCTCCAGCGACGACGGCATATTGGCACCCTCACCGACCGCGATGACGCCGTTGGCTACCAGAGCCTTGGCACTCTCGATATCGATCTCTCCCTGGGTCGCACAGGGCAGTGCCACATCGCATTTGACCGTCCAGACCCCCGTGCAGCCTTCATGGTACTCGGCCTGCGGATGCGCAGCGACATATTCCTTGATGCGGCCACGGCGCACCTGCTTGATCTCCTTGACCGCATCGAGGTCGATGCCATTGGGATCATAGATATAGCCGTCCGAATCGGAGCAGGTAACGACCTTGGCACCGTATTCCTGTGCCTTCTCGATGGCATAAGTCGCCACGTTGCCAGCACCAGAGACGACGAGGGTCTTGTCCTTGAGGCTGATATTCTTGTCATCGAGCATGTTCTTGACGAAATACATCAGGCCATAGCCCGTAGCTTCCGGACGGGCGAGGCTGCCCCAATAGTCCACACGCTTGCCCGTGAGCACCGCCGCATCATAGGCATTGCAGATGCGTTTGTACTGGCCGAACAGATAGCCGATCTCACGGCCGCCTACGCCGATATCGCCAGCCGGCACATCGACATGAGGGCCGATGTGGCGATAGAGCTCCGTCATGAAGCTCTGGCAGAAATGCATGACCTCGTTGTCTGACTTGCCATGCGGATCGAAATCCGAGCCGCCCTTCGCTCCACCGATAGGAAGGCCCGTAAGTGCATTCTTGTAAACCTGCTCAAAGGCCAGGAATTTGAGGATATCGAGGTTGACGCTGGGATGGAAGCGCAAGCCGCCTTTATAGGGGCCGACTGCGCTGTTCATCTGGACGCGGAAGCCGCGGTTGATATGCGTCACGCCCTTGTCATCCTGCCACGGCACCCGGAAGGAGACGACGCGCTCTGGCTCGACCATGCGCTCGAGAATCTTCTGTTCCTTGTATTCCGGATGCTTCTCCAGAACAGGTACGACAGTCTCCAAGACTTTTGAAACCGTGGTTTTGAACTGTTTCTGTTCCGGGTCACGTTTGCCAATGAGGTCCAGGGTATCCTGGACATACTGTTTCATGTCTGCCAAAGTAATCGCTCCTTTTGCCTAGATATTCTATTCTGCCAGCAAGGGTCCCGAAGTTCCCCTCCAACGCTTCTCAGTATACTATATTTCGTTTAAAATGTACATAGATTTGCATAAGAAACACTTTTGTGACAATTTGCCGTCACCAGCAGCTGGCAGGCAGCTGCAAACGTAACATCTGCCGCACAGCTTACATGTTCTGCACATATTGGCGCGGGATCGTCGCCAGGAACGGGCTCTGATGCACGTAATGTCCATACCGCTGCTGGCACCAGGACACGAATAGCTGCTTGCGGGCACGCGTTATCGCCACGTAGAAAAGCCGCTCCTCCTCTGCGAGCTTGCCCGATTTCTCCGCCTGGAATCCCGGGAACGTCCCCGCCTGCATCCCCGCCAGGAACACATAATCAAACTCAGAGCCCTTGGCCTGATGCACCGTGATGATGGGGATCTGGGGCTTCTTCGTCAGCGCGTCAAGCTCGGTGTTCGAAAGCGTCGTGAAGCGCAGGAAGCGCTCGATGGCATCCAGCGGGCGGATCGATTCATCATCGAGGTCGCGCGCCTGCCGGAAAAGATCCCGCAGGTTCTCCACGCGCTGATACTCCTTGTGCTGTGTATAATACTCGCTGATGCCAGCCTCAACGACGATCTTGCCGAGAAGCTGCCAGGGACGCAAATCCCCGGCCCGCTGCCGGAAGGAATCGATAAGTCCTGCCAGGCCGGCGAACTTTTCCTGCCAGACGGCAAAATACTCGCGGCGCTGCGCGCTCTGCGGCCCGATATCCCTCTGCAGCGCAAACATGAGGATTTCCGCCGTTGCCTTGATATCATCGAGCGCATCATGGGAAGATTTATGGCTGACCTTGCAGTAATCTCCCAGGAACTCCAGCTTGTGGTTCGGCAGGTTCGGATAGAACCGGCGGAAGATATCCAACGTATCGTAATAGCAGATGTACGAAAGCTGCGGCAGTCCCAGCCGTGCCAAGTGGCTGCCTAGGATGCGCAGGTCATACGTCACGTTATGTCCGACGATGACAGAACCTGCGGCAAACTCGCAGAACTCCTGGAGCACCTGCGCGGGATCCTGCCCATGCTGTGCCAGCCATTCGTCGCTCATCTTATGCACGCGCACCGAGTCGCCCACGCGGCGCGTCGGCCGCAATACGCGCTGGAATTCCTGCTTGATGCTGCCATCTTTTCCCAGCCGTATGCCAGCAATCTGGATGATCTCATCGCGCGTCGTGTCCACGCCCGTCGCCTCGACATCAAAGACAACGATGTTTTCCTGCGCCAGCGCATCCTGCAGCAGCTGGAAAGGATCGCCATCGCGCCGGGCAAACGGATCGATGAAATCCGTGAGCCGGATGCCCGCCCGGCGGTACTCCGCAGACGACAGCTTGCGGATGGTCGCCGGGCCGATTCCCTCCCCGAAGCGGTTAAGGATGCGCACCAGGCTCGACACATCGTGCTTATTGGCAATCAGGCGCAGGAAGGCCAGCACATCCTTAACCTCCTGCCGCCGGAAAAATTTCATCTCATCGATGAGCATGAAGGGCAGGCGCTGATTCTCAGGCTGCAGCCGGCCCAGCGAGCGGAAATACGCCGACAGGTCTTTGTTGTAGCGGTTGCTGCGCGTCAGGATGCAGACGCGCGCATAGTCCTGCACAGGCAGCTGCTGGATAGCATAGTAGATCCACTGCGCCTCCTCTGCCATATCCATGACACCTTTGAAGACGATCTTTTCCCCATGCTCTTGGCTCACAGCCTGCAAGCCATCGGGGTAAAGCGCCGACACACGCTCGGGGAACAATGCCTGCAAACTCGCAAACGAAGCATTCAGGAGCACCTGCGTCGATCGGTAGTTCTCGTGCAGCACAATACGGCGCGGGTGATATTCCTGCTGGTAGCTGCGCAATACCTGCTCCGGATGTGACCCGCGCCATTCGTAGATGGTCTGGAAGTAGTCGCCGCATAGCAGCAGGCGGCTGCTGCCAAAGATGCGCGCGATGATTCCATATTCCAGTTCACTGGTGTCCTGCACCTCATCGATATTGATATACGAAAAGCGGCGCGCCCATTTGACAGCCACCGCCTCCTGGGCCAGCAGCTGCCCCGCATTGACGATGAGATCCGTGAAGTCCAGACCATGCAGGCCATGCAGCCGCTGGTCGTACTCAGCCGTAAGCGACGGCCCCCAGTCCTGCCAGCCGCTGAACAGCCGCGCATAATAATGGTACGAATCATCGACAGCCAGCGCCTTGACCGCCCCAGCCTCCTTCTGGATGAGCTGCGCGAGCGTCCGCCGGTAGTCCTCCGCCGCATCCTCCGAATAATACCCATAGGCCGCCCGCTTCTCCTTCAGCTGGGCGACCAGGTTCTGCACGGCCATAAGCGGCCACTCCGCCGCGAGGATATCCTTGAGCAGCCCCCGGCAGTCCGTCTCATCAAAGATCGTGAAATCAGCAAACAGGTCTGAGTGCCGCTTGGCCTCGGTCTTGATGACATCGTAGCAGAACCCATGGAAGGTGCGCACGACCACGCGGCTGCCAGCCTCGCCAGCCCGCGCCTCCACACGCTCCCGCATCTCGCGGCAGGCCTTGTTCGTGAAGGTCAAGCAGAGGATTTCCTCCGGCAGTGCCTTCTCCTTGGCCAAGATGTTGGCGATCCGGCAGGCCAGGGTATTCGTCTTGCCCGTTCCCGCCGGAGCGAGCAGCAAAATATTGGCAGACAGTTCTTCCACTGCCTGCCGCTGCTGCTCATTCAATTCCGAAAAGTCTTCCTCCATTTCGCAGCCCCCATCACTCAAGCGTTCAGGGATGACTCAAACACCTCCACACAGGACTTCTTGCGTATCGCGGCTAGCATTTCCTCATACGAAGCCGGCTGCATGCCCATGCGGACAAATTTATCGTGCATCGCAATCTCCATATCCACGGCCGCCTCGGACACTCCGGCAGCCATTGCCTGCGCTTTGAATTCTTCTGCTTGCATCATATTGTCATCCTCCAGCTAGTCATACTCTACAATAATATATTCGTCCCCTATGCGTATTTTCCCTCCCGTCAGGAAGTCTAGGACTTTCTGCCTATCCTTATTCCTCGACGTTCAGGAACTGGAGGAATCCCGTCATATCCAGCACTTCCCGCACATTGGGATTCACATGAACCAGCGTCATCTTGCCCTGCTTGCGCATGAGCTTCTCTGCCACCAGCAGCACGCGCAGCCCTGCCGAAGCGATGTATTCCAGTGCCGAAAAATCCAGTGTGAGTGCCGTGATGCCGGCAATCTCCTGCTTGACACAGGCATCAAGTTCCGGTGCTGTCGCCGCATCCAGCCGTCCTGCCAGCGCCAGCGTCAATTCCGTCCCGTTTTTTTCTTTCTTGATTTCCATGATCGATTGCTCCCTTCTCAGCCTGCTATGATTCCTGCGGCAAAAGCGTCTTGCGCAAAGCAAGGATATTCTTTCCATCTTCCCGCCGATAGCTGACCTCGTCCATGATCTTCTTGACTAAAAATATCCCCCAGCCACCGATTTCCCGGTCCTTCAGATCCACATCCGTCGCTGGATCATCACGGGCCAACGGATCGAAGGGCCGGCCTGCATCCATGAAAATAAGCTCGATTGCCGCCGGATCCTCTGTGACTTTGCCCGCGACCACGACCTGTCCGGTCTGCGGTGCATAGGCATAACTGGCGATATTGACGAAGATCTCTTCCACCGCCACCTCCAGCTGGCTCCGCTCCCTTGACGAGATTGCAGCCAAAGCCATGAACGCATCCAGCCAATCATTGAGCCTGGCAAGATTCTGTATATCCGCATCGAGGACAATCTCCTCCTGCTTCATGCCGGCTCACCCCCCTTTCCCTTATACACTATGGCCAGCATCGTGATATCAGCCATTGCCGCTGCCCTCAAGCGGACAGCCTGCACGGCCGGAAAATTTCTCGCTGCCTCCGGGGCCTCCCGTCTGCAAGCACTTTCCTGAATAGATTTCTGTGAGAAGGTGCCATTTTCCTGCTTGACGCTTCCCTATTCCGCAAACTCCCCTGCTCCGTAGGCCTCTACCCGCATTTTTTCGCCGTCGGTATGGAATACCACCGCCCCATCTTTGTCTGTGCGGTAGATCGTGACCCCTGCCGTTTCCAGCCGCTTGACGACTTCAGGGCGGGGATGGCCGAAGCTGTTATCCGCGCCCACGCAGAATACCCCCCACTTAGGTGCAACGGCCTGGAGGAAAGCCTCCGACGTGGACGTGTCTGAGCCATGATGCCCGACCTTGAGCACCGTGCTTCTGACTTTCTTCCCCTGGGCCAGCAGCTTTGTTTCATTCTCGGTCACCAAGTCGCCAGTGAACAGGAAGCTGGCCTTGCCATAGCTGACCCGATAGACGTTGGAAGCCTCGTTGCCAGCCCGGCCTTTTGCATCGAGCTGCTTGGGTGCGAAGATGACCTCGAGCTTCACACCATCGATGCAGAAGCTGGCCCCTTCCTCAGCTTCTGCCAGCGTGACTGGCGGCACCGCCGGAAGCTGCAAGCTCCTGCGATAGGCTGCAGCCCCTTCGCTGGCCGTGACGACTTTGCCCACCGGCAGTTTCCTGACGATTGCTCCCGCACCAGCGGCATGGTCTTCATGCGCATGCGTCAGGAAGATGTAATCGAGCTTGCGGACACCGTAGTGCCACAGGTAAGGGATATCCACTCGCGCACCCACGTCAAATGCCCCATCGCGCGTGCCGCCCGTATCGATCATGAAGGCGTGATGTCCCGGCGTTATCACGAGACACGCATCGCCCTGCCCCACGTCGATGAAATGCACGGTCATCTCCGCTGGCTGCATATACCGCCAGCCGGCCAACAGGCAGACAGCTGCCAGCAGGACAGCCAGCAGCTGTTTCTGGCGGAGCAGCGCCGCCTGCCATCGCTGCCGCAGCTCCAGAGGCAGCAAGCAGAAGACCAGCCCGCTGTAATAAAGGCCGCTCCAGAAAGCCCCCAGCGATGGCACCCATACCTGACTGGCAGGCAGATGGGCAATGCCGCGCGTCAGCTCTGCAACAGCCCCCAGCAGCAGGCTGTCTCCCGCAAAGACCAGCTTGCCGGCCAGCGGCAGGAAAAAAGCCACGAGCCCCGCCAGCAGCGCCGCCACGATCATCCACTCCAAGATGGGCACCACGAGAAGATTGGCCAAAAGCGCCGCCAGCGACAACTGATTGAAATACCACGCCAGGATAGGCAAGGCCGCCGCCTGGGCCGCTATCGTGATGGCAAAGCTCCCGGCCAGGAACTCCGGCCATCCCCTCTGCAACAGCCAGCCACGGATGGCCGGTGCCAGGTACAAGAGCCCGGCCGTCGCCAGGAACGAGAGCTGGAAGCTGATATGGAACAGCAGCAGCGGCGATACCACCAGCATTACCAGCCCTGTGAGCACGAGAATGCGGCCGGCTGCCTTTTCCCGCTCCAGTGACAAGGCCAGAAACGCCAGTCCGCCCATGATAGCCGAACGTATCACCGGCGGCACACAGCCCGCCAGGATGCTGTAAATGATGATCACGCCAATGACCAGCACAGCCGTCGCCTGCCGCGGCAGCCGGAAAAGCGTCCCCAGCCAAGCCATGACCGCAGCCAGCAGGCTGATATGCGATCCCGACACCGACAGGATGTGGACGATGCCTGCCGTCGTGAAATCCTCCAGCAGCTCCGGACGGATGCCCTCATAGCCCCCAAACAGCAAGGCAAAGATTGCCGCTGCATCCTCACGGGGCATGACCGCAGACATCGCCGCCCGATAATGCTCCCGGACACCAGTGATCCACCGGGCAAAGGCATAGCCAGCCTGGGGCTCGATCGTCACGCCCCGCTTGCCCGCAGCCAGCGAGGCTGTGATTCCCTGCGCCCGCAGCAGTCCCCGCGTATCCAGCTGTCCTGGATTGCGATAGCCATGCGGCGCCTTTATCTTCCCCACAGCCGTAAGCCTGTCGCCCACCTGTGCCGCTGGCACTTCCCCTTCAGCCACACGCGCATAGACATACAAGCCTCCTGAGCGGATCTGTTCATCACCAGCAAGCCTGGCTTTTGACACGTCAAGGGCATACCTGACTTTCCGCTGGCCGGTCAGATCTTCCGTGACCCGCGGCTCCTCCCGCAACGTCCCTGTGACTTTGACCTCCTGCCCCGCCAGATGAACGATATCGTTCTCTGGCAGTGTCCTGGCCGCATCAAACCGCACCCAGCCCAACAGGAAAGCCGCCAGCAGCAACGCCAGCCAGCTCCAGCGGCTGCTGCGCCATATCAGGATGCCACTGGCCCCCGCTGCTGCCAGCAGGGCAGCCATGCCCCAGCTCCCAGCCTGCCAGCCGCAAAACTTCGCCAGTGCCATCCCCGCACAGAGCATGACCAGGCAGCCTGCCAGGAACGGCTGCTGCTGCTGACCCGTTTCCATCGTGCCTCACGCCTTTCCCCGCACGCCTGTCTCAGATACAGAGCTTGTCCTTCATCTTCGCGAACTTCGCCTCACCGATCCCCCGGACCTTCTTGATGTCTTCGATGCGTTCAAAGCTTCCCTGGGTCTCGCGATATTCGATGATGCGCTTGGCCATGGCTGGGCCGACCCCCGGCAGCGAATCGAGCTCCTTTTCATCGGCCGTGTTGATGTTGACGCAGCCATTTCCGTCTTGGCTGCCGGCGGCAGTTTTCCCGTCACCAGCCTTCTTTTCGGGCACGCGCAGCTGCTGGCCGTCCTGCAGGGGCTGCGCCATATTGACGCGCTCCTGGTCTGCAGTCGGCAGCAGCCCGCCGCAGGCATTAACTGCCTCAGCAGCACGTGCGCCTTCGCGGAGCGTCACGACCCCGGGCCTGCTCACAGCACCGGTCACATATACCGTGATTGCGGCCTTCGCATCCTTCTCTTCCTGCACCTCTGCCGCATCCAAGGCCACAGCCTGCTCCTGCATATGCACACCATACATCGTCCCGCCTGCTGCCGCCAGCAGCAGCACCAGCAGGATGAACATGGACTTCTTGTACATCGGCAATGCACATCCCCTCCCTTTGTCTTCCAATCCTCCTTCTACTTCTCTGCCAATGAAAAAACTCCTGCCCGCAGACAGGAGTTTCCTCGCAATATATTATGATAAGTTGTTGGCTAGATCGGTGCGCTCAGGCAATCGCCGTGCGGAAGAAGTCCTCCACGAGACGGTCCCAGCCCATATCGTAAACGTTGCGCTCACCGAGCTCATTCTGATACTGGGCCAAAGCGATGGTCATCAAGGAATCAGCCACGTAGCCGTCATCATCCATGCCAGCTTCTACATAGCTGTCGTGCACGGTATTGACTACCTCATTGAGCCGTTCCTGCGTCATGGTGTTGATGATGTAATACATAGCCGACAAATACTCAGCAGTATCCTTACGATAGCCGGCCGGAGTCTCCTTGACCGCATCCATAATCTGACGCAGCTGGCTCAGCGCTATGAACTTTATTCTCGTAACGTACATGTCTTGAGTAAACATACATCATTCCCCCTAACGTGGATATATCATATCATACATTTACATTGAATGCAATTTGTATGCATGTATACATGTAATACTGTTAATTGAATAATATGACTTTTCTCATAACCGTGCAAGAATGACCTTGCCAGCCAGGGACAATATGCAGTAAAATAAGAAAGAATATATCATACAAAGAGTAGGGAATCATTGATTTGGGGAGGTTTACTTGATGGAAAAGATCAAGCTAAGCAAGGGACAAGTATTACATAAAAAAGGCGATAGCGTCAGCACGTTGGAAATCCTGCTGGCCGGCGCACTGACCCTGACCGACGGCGATGATGTGGAAGTCAGCCTGGGCAGCGGGTCGATTGTCGGGCCAGCGTATGTACCAGCTGAGACATACCGCTTCGATTATATCGCCCGCGAGGAGTCGACGCTGATTGTCCTCGATTACGAGAGCGAGGACGACATCGTCGAGGCCGTCACTGGCACACCGGCCATCGCACCAGTCATCGCAGCGGCCAGCATGGAGGCTGCTGTGAAAATGCTCAACGCGCTGTCGTCGGCTGCCGATTCAGCGGCTGAGCTTTGCAAAGACATCAAATATAATTACAACGAATATCAATTCATGTGCGTGCAGCTCCAGCAGCAGCCTGAGAACTTCGTCTTCATCTCAGCACTGGCGGCACCTGAGCCGGCAGGAACCACAGCAGGCTGGGAAGCCGACCTCTGCCGGGCCTTCTGCGACCGGCGCGCGCTGTTGGAGAAGGAGTTCTATCCGCTCGACACGACCTTCTGCCTCGCCACTGTGATGCGTGCCGCCAGCATCGAGCGGAAGATCTGCGGGCAGCTTGAGGATATGCTCAGTTTCATCAACAATACCAAGCTGATCGCCAAGCCTTTCACCGAGGCCTTCTACGCAGTGAAATCGCGTGTCGACACGAATGCCCGGAGCGACTCCGACGCCGCTCCGCTGATCCACAATGCACTGGATATGATCCTAGCCTTCTCCGGGGTCGACACCGACATTGCCGATACCTTCCGCAAGGACATCAAGACCTACACCGAGGTTGAAGACCGCTGGGCCAAGTCCGACGAGATGCGCCGCCTGCGCATGAGCATCGCCGATGGCTTCTATCGGGTCTACGAGGCTGCGTTCTTCAAGAGCATGGAGACCTCGCTGATTCCGGCCGAGGTCCGCATGTTCTTCCTCTTCGGCTTCGTCGACGAGACGCTGGCGGGTGCCGCCAACACCGAGTATCTCTACCGCACGGCTGTCGGCTGGGAAAATGACCCCGAAGGCCAGATCCTCTGCCTCTACGATTGGCTGCAGAAAATCTACCAGGGCGAGGCCGTCCCCTCCAAGAATGAATTCGACAACGACTGGCCCGAATCGCTGCGCGAGGATGTCCGGACGGGCGTCCTGACCCAGCAGCAGGCCGATGAGCTCCTGGTCGACAACCGGGCCATGGTCAACTTTGAGATCCGCAACATGTTCACGTCAGCCAACAAGGCCACCTACGGGCGCCTGGCTTCCTTCGTCCCGGTATTCAACGCCCAGGATGTCGTGCGGCCTCTCGAGAAGAGCATCGCTTCGCCGGCACTGGTGCGTGCGGCCTTCGACAAGGTCCTTGCTGTCGACTTCGGCTGCTTCTACCGCCCGACGCTGACCTCGTTCTCCGAGTTCAAGATTCCGCACTTCGTCTACAACGCCGAGGTACGCCCCTATGTCATCCTGATGCCGAATTTCGGCAGCCGCGGCCTCATGTGGCAGGAAATCGAAGGCATGCGGCGCGTGACGCCAGCCCATATGATGCTGTCGATCTTCCACTCCGAGGATCTCGACGCCACGATCGTCCATATGTGTGCCCTGTTCCGTTGGGAAATGTGCCGCCGCATCCAGGGCGTGCGCTACGCCGATATCTCCGAGCCGTCACTTACTTCGGAGTACATGAATTATCTCCAGTTCTACCGCAAGAACGGCTATCTCTCCAGCGATATCAAGGAACGCATCAAGCTCACCCTGCAGAAGGCGCGCAACGACTATAAGACCGTCTTCGTCGCTGATTACGAGAAATATATCCAGAGCGAGGCCTACGGCATGCCCAAGCTCAACAAGATCGCCCGCGAGATCCTGTTCAAATACTGCACATTCTCGCAGCGATTCCGCGCAGAACGCGGCCACAGCCCGCAGTATCAGCCTCTCATGGACCGCTGGAACGTTGCCCACAACACCCGCACCCATAACCTTGACCTGATCCTGCGCAAGATCCAGCGCATGAATCCGGATGCTGTCCCCGCCGAGCTCCTGGGCGAGATCAAATTCGTCAATCTCTGATGACAGCAAAAGGCAGCCGCCTGAGAAAAAACTCTCAGGCGGCTGCCTTTTTATTTCCTATTATATTGATCGCTTAGATTGCGTAGAAGTTGACGAGTCTTGCATCGGAGATGCCATCCATGCCCTTGATGACTTCCATGACAGCTGCCGGGATATCATTATCGACCGTCAGCACCATAAGGCTCGTGCCTTCGATTTCGGTCTTGCCGACCTGCATGGCCGAAATATTGATGCCGTTATTGCCGAGCAAGGAACCGATCGTGCCGATGACGCCTGGGCGATTGATATGCGGGCAGACGAGGATGCGCGCATGGGGATCGACGTCGACGCGGAACTTGTTGATGCGGACGATGCGGCCCTCGCTGCCGAACAGCGTGCCCTGTACCGAAAGCTCCTTGCCAGCGACCTGTGCCTTGACCGTGATGAGATTCGTGAAGTCCTCGACTTCCTTCTCCTTGACCTCGGTGACCTTGATGCCACGCTCTTTGGCCAGACCCGGTGCATTGACGTAGTTGACCTCGTTTTCCATGATGGGGTTGAGCATCCCCTTGACGACAGCCGTCGTCAGAAGGCCCGTATTGACCTCGGTGATCTCGCCGTTGTAGATGACCTCGACCTTCTCCACCGGGCCGTCAGCCAGCGACACGACCGTGCCGCCGAGGCGCTCAGCCAGAGTCAGATACGGCGAGATGACCTTCATGACCTGCGGCGATACCGGCGCCATGTTGACGGCCGTCGCTACCGGCTCGCCCTTGAGAGCGGCCAGGATACCCTCGGAGACATCGAGCGATACGCCGATCTGCGCCTCGACCGTCGATGCGCCAAGATGCGGCGTCAGCACGATGCCCGGTACGCCGACCAGCGGATGGTCAGCACCGACCGGCTCGCTGGTGTAAACGTCGATGGCCGCGCCGGCCACGATGCCCTGCTTGACAGCCTCGGCCAGGTCCTCCTCGACGATGATGCCGCCGCGTGCGCAGTTCACCAGACGCACGCCCTGTTTCATCTTCTTCATCTGCTCCATGCCGATCATGCCCTTGGTATCCGGCGTCAGCGGCATATGAACCGTGATGAAATCCGACTGCGTGATGACATCCTCAAAGGTCCCGATCGTCACGCCGAGTGCCTTGGCTCGCTCCTCATTGATATAGGGGTCATAGGCGATGACCTTCATATCAAAGGCCATCGCACGCTTGGCTACGCCTGCACCGATGCGGCCCATGCCGATGACGCCGAGGGTCTTGCCCCGCAGCTCAACGCCGACATACTTCTTGCGATTCCACTCGCCCTTCTGCATCGTCTCGTTGGCAACGGGGATATTGCGCGACATCGCGAGCATCATTGCCATCGTGTGCTCCGTCGCCGCAATCGTGTTGCCGCCCGGCGAATTGATGACAATGATGCCCTTGGCCGTAGCGGCCGGGATATCGATGTTATCGACGCCGACACCGGCGCGGCCGATGATCTTGAGGTTCTTGGCCCGCTCGATGACTTCTGCCGTCACCTTGGATGCCGAGCGCACCATCAGTGCATCATACGCCGGAATGATTTCGAGCAGTTCTTCTGCCGAAATCTTGTCTTTGACATCGACTTCGAATTCTTTCTGTAAAAGCTCAATACCTTTCGGGGAAATACCATCTGCAGCCAAAACCTTCATGTTCATCGCTCCTCCAATATCTTTCGGGAAAATACTTTCCTCATAGAATTCTACACAGACAGAACAAAAACCTTTCAAGAATAGAAAAAGCTCCGTCCCGATTGGGACGAAGCTGAAAGTTCCGTGGTGCCACCCAAGTGATATACGCATATATCTCTCATTGCCGCTGTATCGGGCGTCCCGTCTGACTCATCGCCAGCCGCTCCAAGGTGGAACAACAGGTTCTCCCTCTGACTCGCACCAGCCGTCAGCTCTCTTGGCGGTTAGTCCCTGCTGCTTCCTCTTCCTCGCGTTATCACGTGCCTATTCTTCTGTGCATAACCGTATTATAGCCTCTCCATCTCTCACCGTCAAGTGTGTTTTTCAGAAAAACAATATTTATTTTCATGCTTGCTTTTCATAAATTTCCGCGTTAAAATATAACAAAACGCTATATGTCCACATTGCATGGACGCTCCGTTTTTGTAAATCTGTCAAAAAAACAGCATGATGATTTGTTATAGGAGGTTATCCCATGGAAGCAGACCGCGTATACAATTTCAACCCGGGTCCGGCAACGCTGCCGCTCGAGGTACTCAAGGAGGCTCAGGCCGAGTTCCTGAATTTCAACCATAGTGGCATGTCCATCCTCGAGATCAGCCACCGTGCCAAGCAGTACGCTGAAGTCCACCAGCAGGCCAAAGCTGACATCAAGGAGCTCATGGGGCTTGGTGACGACTATGAAGTCCTGTTCTGCCAGGGCGGCGCCAGCCAGCAGTTCGCGATGATTCCGCTGAACTTCGCTACCAAAGAGCACCCAGGCAGCTACGTCCTCTCCGGCAGCTTCGCGACCAAAGCCTACAAAGAGGCGGAACTCTTGGGTGTGGGCGAGGTTGCCGCCTCTTCCAAGGCAGTCGACTTCCGTCATATCCCGACCCAGGACGAGCTCACGATCAATCCTGAGGCGGCCTATGTCCATCTCTGCTATAACAACACAATCTATGGTACCGAGTACCACTATGTGCCGGATACCCACGGCGTGCCTCTCTTTGCCGACATGTCCTCCGACATGCTCTCGCGCCCGGTAGACTTCCAGAAGTTCGACTTCATCTACGCCGGCGTGCAGAAGAACCTCGGCCCGGCTGGTGTCGTCCTCGTCGTCGCCAAGAAAGAGCTCTTAGCCAAGAGCCCGCAGACGCTGCCGACGATGCTGCGTTACAGCACGTTCCTCGAAAAGGATTCGCTCTATAACACGCCGCCAGCTTTCTGCATCTACATGGTCGGCAAAGTCGCTGCCTGGATCAAGGCCAACGGCGGTCTTGCCGAGATGGAGAAACGCAACCAGAAGAAGGCCAAGGTCGTCTACGATGCCATCGATAATTCGGACGGCTTCTACCGCGGCCATGCCGACAAGGATAGCCGTTCCTTCATGAACGTCACCTTCCGCCTGCCGAGCGAAGAGCTTGAGAAGAAATTCGTCGCTGAAGCCCTCGAGCATCAGCTCAGCGGCGTCAAAGGCCATCGCAGTGTCGGCGGCATGCGCGCCTCCATCTACAACGCTATGCCGTATGAAGGTGCCCTCCGCCTCGCCGAGTTCATGGAAAAGTTCCGCAAGGCCAACGCCTGACAGCATAAATAATTTATAGGGAAAAGACGTCACCGATAACAGTGACGTCTTTTCCCGTGTCTATGCCTGTGCTATAATTGACATGGACAACAAGAATTAGAATGTCACAGATAGGAATTGATAACATGCACATGCGACACACACACTTACTCAATCTTGTAAACCAAAAGAAACGCGTTGCTGTCACGGAGCTTGCGCAGGCACTGGATGTCTCCGAAGTGACCATCCGCAAAGATCTCAATCTCCTTGAGCGCAAAGGTCTGCTGCGCCGCGAGCACGGCTATGCGGCCATGACGGCCAGCGATGACATCGCCAACCATCTCTCCTTCAACTATGAGCGCAAACGCCAGATTGCCCAGCGGGCCGCTGAGAGCATCCACAACGGCGAGACGGTCATGATCGAGTCCGGCGGCTGCTGCGCACTGCTTGCCGAAGAGCTGGCCACCAACCGCCGTGATGTCACCATCATCACCAACTCGGCTTTCATCGCCGACTATGTCCGCAAACAGCCCAATGCCCATATCATCCTTCTGGGCGGCGAATATCAGAATGAGTCGCAAGTCATGATCGGCCCGATGATCCAGACCTGTGTCAGGGATTTTTCGGTCAACAAATTCTTCGTTGGCACAGACGGGCTCAATGAGCACGGCTTCATGTCCAACGACATCATGCGTGCCGAAGCGGCCCGCACCATGGCCAACAGCGCCAATCAGGTCATCGTCCTGACCGAGTCCAGCAAATTCCAGACGACAGGTGTCGTCTCCCTGCTGCCCCTCGAACGCGTCAGTGCCGTCTACACCGATGGCGACGCCGACAGCCAGTCGCTCACGCTGCTCAACAACAGCGGCATCCATGTCTATCCGGTCTGATACGCTGCTGCATAAAAAATCTTTATATCCATCATCAGTAAAAATTACTTGCAAATATACCTAAAGGTGCTATAATATCATCTTGTGAGTTGGTACTAATACTTGCTCAGAAATTATTGACACAGGAGGTATAGACATGCAGGATTTAGCAAAAGTCCTTGGCCAGAAACTCAACAGCTGGGAGTTCCGTGAAGCTTGGGAAGAAAGCTCGATGGAATACGATTTCCTGGACCGTATTGCAACGGTATGTGCAAAAGTTGCTCATAACGCTGATGAAACCAACAACTGATCCGGTTGCCGACAATAAATAAGACCTCACTTCGCTTGAAGTGAGGTCTTTCTTTATTTTGCTGTTTTTTTCGTCTTTTCTGCCGCCGTATTCAGGAAGTAGCGGAAATCCTTGCGCTCACCGCGCTGGATGTCCGACTCGAACATGCGATTCCAGGGGAACGTGACGTTGATATCCTCGAGGCTCTTGAACGGGGGCAGGTTCTCCTGCACGAACTGCTCCATCAAGCGGGTCGACCGCAGGCCTACCGCCTCGCGCTTGGCGTCGAGGGAGCCATAGAAGCCATCGCCGCGCAGCCAGGTCAGCTGGCGCGCCACGATATTGCGCACATTCGCCTGATAGCCCCAATCGTCCAGATACCGCGTGAGCAGCAGCTCATCGACATCGGCATCCTTCATGTATTTCGTGAGCATGCCTGCGCCGATCACAAAGCCCGAGCTGTTGGTCGGCGTGTTCCATCCCGAATACGCCTTGATCTTGAAGAGCAGGCCGCGTTTCTTGAGCTCCTCCATCAGCGCATTGTCAGCGCCGTTGGCGTAAGCGATATCGGCAATGCCCACCGGATATCCCTTGCTGACGTATTCCTGGACGATATCGGCAAAGTATGCAGTGCCCTCGCGCGGACGCCCGTCATTGGCACGATCATTGGCCTCATAGGTCTTGCCATTCGGATTCGTGTTGACCGTCAGTACCAGATCGGCATTCGCAGGGCTCGTCACCGGCATGCCGCCGCCCGCCGTGATGGCCGAGCTTACCGACGCGCTGATCCGCTCATCTGAGTAAGCAGGCACCGTCGCGGGACCACGGCCCCAATTGTAGCGGACGTACACAAACGGCACATCCTTGCGCAGGTTATTGACAGCACGGGACATCAGCAGCATGCCCATCTCGTCGATGCCGGCCATCGTCTGGAACTCCGTCTTGCCCAGATCCTTGCCCTCTTCATCAAGATGCCGGCTCTCCATATGCGTCCGTGAATACGGCGCATTGTCATCGCGGCCCAGCACCAGATAGTTGAACAGCTTGCCGCGGGTCAGCTTGATGAGCTGCTGATTGGCCGAATAGTTCTTGTCACGGCGTCCCAGCCAGTCCTGCATATGCTTGCGCGGAATGAGCTCCTCCAGGAAGGCTGCTTCCTTCGTCTCCCGGCGGGTCAGCCCTTCAACCTCTTCCTTGTCCTTGAGCACGGTATAGCGGAAGATATCCGCGCCATAACTGCGATAGTATTCAGGCTCTTCATGGCCGGATGCCGCGCCCGAACGCGGCGTGCGCATAATCGAACCAAACACATAGAGCGGCAGCTTGGGATTCTCCTTGCGGAATGACTTGAAGTTCTCGGTGCGGGCCAGGATCTGTTCCTTTGTATAGTTGTGCTTGCGTGAGCCGACAAGGCTGCCATAGATCAGCGAATCCGACGAAACAACCGCTGCATCCGCATCCCGGGCATTCTCCTTCAGCCAAGCCCACAACTCATCGGGATGGCCGAGATCCTGCCGGTTGCCCAATAGCTTGTCCGGCGGAACAATCACCTCATAGCCCAGTTTCTGCACCACTTCAGCCGTCTGCTGATTCGATATCGGCCGATTGTCATGGGGTACGTAGATAATCCTGGGCACCACATTCTGCTTATGGCGTGCGGAAGCCATCGGCAATGCCATGACCATCACGCCCAGCACCAGTACCAGTGCCAATATACGCCGTTTCAAAAAACCGCTCCCTTCAATACCTTGCCGGCTCATTCTGCCGTCCTGCTTTTGACCAGTCCCACCAACGCATCCTTCACCTCATCGGGAATGTTGAGTTTCGTCTGGAACTCCACACCGCCTTCCTTCGGAGAGGCATTCCGGATTTCGATCATATCGATGAGCCGATGCCCCTGATACTGCGTCTGGCCAAAGTCTGACTCCGCGAGTACCTTGCTGTAATCCACCCGGACGGTGTTGCCATGGATTTCCAAGGGCAGGTCATCTGAAATCTCGATATGGCCCAGCATGCGCTCCGCCATAGACAGCGATATGCGGGAAAAGACCCAGGACATGAGCCCCTGCGACGGCAGATTGCGCTCGCGCACACGATAAACCATATACGAGGTATCGCCTTCGTGAACAAATTCCTTGATCTCGCCCGAAAGCTCGATCCGCCCCACTTTTGCGTCCGTGTCTGCCGTGATGTCCAGCCGGCCATTGGCATGCGATCTCACCGTCACTGCCTTCACATGCCCCTCCGCGGGGATGCGCTTGGCCAGTGCCTCGTTGATCACATCGTCCGGCACGAACAGTTTTCCCTGGCTGATTTCCAGCAGCGATTCCTTGGACCAGGTCTGCTGGATGACCTTCAGCGCCGGCCCGTAATCCTTGACCGCCTGCTGCACCCTTGACCAGTCGATATTCTGTATCTGTTCCTGCCAACCAGCTGGTAAATCTATCATCTTGCTTACGCCTCCGCACTTGTCCCCTTGTTCTCACGGATCGTCTGCCAGAGATCCTGAGCACGTTTGTACATCTTGTTATCCGTATTGCGGATATTCTGGTCGCCGATGATGCGGGAAATATACTGCGTCGCTTTCTCGTAATCATTCATGCGATAGTAGATGGCTCCGATCAGATACATCGCCATCGTATCGGTCATACCATTGATCGGGTAGCGCTCCGTCATCAGCGAGCGGTCATAGAGCTCCGCTGCGCGCTGGAGCATCTCCATTTCCTTCTCCGGCTCCTCAGCATCGCGGTAGATCCAGCCCAGCTCGAGATAAAGGCCTGCGCGCTTGGCCAGCGGCTGATCGGTAAGCTCCGCATAGAAAATGGCCAGCTTGAACGAAGCCACGGCATCGGGAACCTGACGCTCCTCGACGAACTGCATCCCCAAGGTGCGCTTCGACAGGAATTCTTCGATCTTGCGTTTGTGCAGTGCCGGCATAGTCCCTAAGAAGGTCTTCTCATCGGCTGCATAGCCGCAATGCTCACAAAACCAGATTTTATAGAAATACGGATTGAAGTCTTTGTAATGCATGCAGAAATCTTCATCCATCTTCTCCATCATCAATTTGGACTTCGTCTTGACAACCCGCGTCGATTCCCCACAGATCGGGCACGTCTTCTCAACAACAAAAGTAAATTCACCCATGATTTCTCCCTCTTCTTCCATTGGATTCCCTTAGACAATATATCTAGGATACCACATTATCCCGGAAAAATAAATGAAAGCTGCGCTTTCCCAGCTTAGAATTGACTGAGAAGAGCCTTTCCCTCTGCGGGAAAGGCTCCTTCTATCCTGTCGCTGCCACTCAGCGTCCATATTTCTGGCAAAGTCTTGCCAACTCATCAGCATCAGCCGTCAGGAGATAATCCGATTTGAGCCGCCATTTCCAGTTAAGGCCCACAGTACCCGGGATATTCATCCGGCTGCGTTCATCCAGCTGCAGGATATCCTGCATGGGAATCATGGCCAGCCGGGCATCAGCCGCATAGGCAAACTCGATGAGCTTGCGCGCGATGCTGTCCGGACGGTCGGCCTTGGCATGCAGCATGCCAGCCACCGCTGCCCGCATCGTATCGTCGATGTCCTGCTTGTACCAGCCGATTGTCGTATTGTTGTCATGCGTACCTGTATAGACGATACTGTTTTCTGGGGTCACGCAGCCCAGGCGCCCCTGTGCATTGAAGTGCAGCGTGAAATGCAGCACTTTCATGCCGGGGAAGCCGCAAGCATCGCGCAGCTGTCCGACTTCATCGGTGATGATGCCGAGGTCCTCGGCTACGATGGGCATCTGCCCGCCCAGATCCTTGCGGATCTCATCAAAGAACGGCTTGCCCGGCCCCTTGACCCAATGGCCGTTGATGGCCGTGTCCGCCTTGCCGTCGACCTCCCAGTAAGACTCGAAGCCCCGGAAGTGATCGATGCGGACGATGTCCACGAGCTCGAACAGCTTGCGGAAGCGCCGCTTCCACCAGCCATACTTCTCTTCCTTCATGGCCGTCCAATCATACTGGGGATTGCCCCAGAGCTGGCCGGTCGCGCTGAAGTAATCGGGCGGTACGCCAGCCACGGTATGGGCCGTGCCATCGGGATTCAGGTCAAAGAGATGCTGGTTAGCCCAGACATCAGCACTGTCTCCCGCCAGGAAGATCGGCATATCGCCCATGATCTGGATGCCCTGCTGTTTGGCATATGCATGCAGGCGCTGCCACTGCTGGGCAAACACGAACTGCTCGAACTTGACCAAGCCGATAGCATCTGCCAGCCGCTTCGACAGCTCCTTGAGCGCCTTCTTCTCATGCTTCTTGACTGCCTCCGGCCACTTGGTCCACTCGACGCCCTTGAATTCCTTCTTAGCCGCCTGGAACAAGGCGAAGTCCTCCAGCCAGTACGCCTCGCGCTCACAGAACGCCAGATACTCGCCATTGCTCTCCGCCTCGGCCTTGAACTTCGTCCAGGCCTTCTTGAGGCATTTGTTCTTGAAATTATAGACCCACTCGAAGTCGATGAACGACGAATTGCTCACATACGGAACGCGCGCTTCTGCCGCTGTCAGCCACTTATGCGCCAAAAGCTCCTCGATATCGATGAGCATCGGATTGCCTGCAAAGGCCGACGAGGACTGGTACGGCGAGTAGCCGACATTGTCCGTGGGACCAAGGGGCAGGATCTGCCAGACATGCTGCCCGGACTGCTTGAGGAAGTCAATGAAGCGCTGTGCTTCCTTGCCGAGATCGCCAATGCCGTATTTCGACGGCAGCGAAGTCGGATGCAGCAGGATGCCTGCCTGCCGCGGATACTTGCGTGGCTGCCGTTTGTGCTCCAGCAATATGCCGGTCAGCGGCGCCAATTTGACTTCGACCTGGCCGCGGACGACTGGATACTCTTTGCCACTGCCCAAAGCATCAACGAAACAACCATCAGCAAAATCGCTGACATCCATATAAACCATCCTGCTCTCACTGCGGCTCCGATTGAAAGCGACCAAAAACGCTCCGTCCTCAGCCTCAGCGCCAAAGACATCCTCGCCGCCACGGATGACACGCGCATAAGCGATCGTATCGCCATCAGCGCTAAGCGGCAGCAGGCTGCCAGTCTGCAAGACCGTATGCTTGTTGCGCAGAGCGATGATTTTCTTATACCACTCACGCAGATAGAGATCCCCGCCATCCCAGGGATATGGCCGGCGGTTATACGGATCTTTGAATCCCTGCATGCCGATCTCATCACCATAATATATACAGGGTACACCAGGATACGTCATCTGCCACAAAGCCGCCATCATGAGCCGCGCAGCACCAAGGTTATACTGTTCCTTGTCGAGCCGCGCCCGCGATTGTTCAACAGCCGGCATGCCATCGTAATAAGCCGCATCGCCAAGCAATGTGATGGCGCGCTGGACATCATGGCTGCCAATCAAGTTCATCATCGCATAAAAATTCTCACGTGGATAATTTTCCCGCAAACTCTCAAAGCGGCGCTGCGCCGTCTGCCCATCGACATGTCCCTTGAGGAAATCAAACAGGATGGTACGGAACGGATAGTTCATCGCCGAATCCATTTCCTGCCCGCAAAGATACTCGCGCGGCACACCATACGCAATCTTATGCGAAGCATCTTCCCAGACCTCGCCGATCATGACAGCCTCGGGATTGCTTTTCTTGAGTTCCGCAAAAAAAGACTGCGAGAAGGGCTCCGGCAGCTCGTCGATCACATCCAGCCGCCAGCCGGCAACACCTTCATTTAGCCAATGATGCAGGACACTATCCGGCGCTGAAATGATGAAATCCATATACGAAGGCGTTGTCTCCGTAACGTTCGGCAGCGTATTAAAATTCCACCAGCTGTCGTATTCATAGGGGAAATTGCGGAAATTATACCACTCGTAATATGGCGACTCCTTGGACTGGAATGCGCCCACCGTATCATATTGGCCCGCACGATTGAAGTAACGGCTGTTGCTGCCCGTGTGACTGAACACACCATCAATGATGATACGGATGCCTTGTGCCTTGGCCGCCTCAATGAGTTCGCGGAAATCTTCATTGGTTCCCAATATGGGGTCTATTTTATGATAATCGCCCGTATCGTAATGATGATTGCTTTCCGACTCAAAGACAGGATTCAGGTAGATGACCGATATGCCTAATTCCTTCAGATAGCCAAGTTTTTCCTTAATGCCCTGCAAGTTGCCGCCAAAGAAATCATACGCCACGATTTCCTTCGTATCGGGGTCCTTATAATAGCAAGGATCGTCTGACCAGTCCGCATGATAGACGGCCCCCTTCTTGGGAATCAGTTTATCGCCCTTACGGTAAAAACGGTCAGGGAATATCTGATACATGACACTGTGTTTGAACCAATCCGGCGTTTTAGCCCCTTGATTGTAGACCGTAATCTGGAACGATGGCGGCACGTGGTCATAGACATTGCCCAGGCCCCCCCATTGCTCCGGATTGTTGCCATAGTAAGTCGTGCCCTGCGCCGTCGTAATGATGAAGTAATACCATAACAGGCAGCCCTTCTCTGGCATTTCCATATCAACACAGTAGAACTTTTCTGCCTTGCTGCTATCATCCTTCGTCGTCAGGTTCACGAGCTTCTCGCCCGATTTGTCATGCCAGAGCCGCAAGAGAACATGGCGGATTTCCTGTTTGGTCTTCAACCGGATTCCCAGCCGAACTTTTGTGCCGGCTTCCGCCGCACCAATTGGCGAGCGGAAATAGATATTCTGGGAGTTATGCTCGACCTCACTTCTATCCAGCATAAAATCTCCTCCTTCTCTTCTCTTACTCAGTCCCGCTTGCATAAAAGGCGGCAAAATCATTGCCGCCCCATGTAATTTGCTTATTCTGCCAACAGCCTGTTATACAGTGCCTTGTATTCCTTGGCAGAGTTCTTCCAACTATAATCGGTATTCATGGCATTCTCTACGATATGCTGCCATTCTTCAAAATTCTCATAAGCACTGAGTGCACGCTTCAACGCATACATCATCTCGTGCGCATTGTAATCACAGAATACGAAGCCATTGCCCTCGTTGGTATACTTATCGTACTGCTGGACTGTATCCTTGAGGCCGCCAGTCTCGCGGACTACAGGAATAGCACCATAGCGCATGGCGATCAGCTGGCCAATGCCGCATGGCTCATAGTTCGAGGGCATGAGGAAAATGTCCGCTGCCGCATAGATGCGTTGTGCCAGCTCATTCGAGAAACGGATATTGGCTTTGACCTTCGTCGGGAAGCGCCATTCCAGTCCCTTGAACCACTCTTCGTACTCCTTGTCGCCTGTCCCCAGGATGACCAGCTGGATGTTTTCATGCTGCAGGATCTCATCCATCATGCGCACGATAAGATCCAGGCCCTTGGCCTCAACGAGGCGGGAAATCAGGGCAACCATAGGCGTACGGCGGCTCATCGGCAGCCCCAGGAAGTTCTGAAGCTCGGTTTTGTTGTCGGCTTTGCGGTCACGGCTGTCCACATCGTAAGTCTCAAACAGGTTTTTATCGGTAGCAGGATTGTAGATATTGTAGTCAATGCCATTCACGATGCCATACAGCGAATCACGGCGGCTGCGCAGCAGTCCATCAAGATTCTCGCCGAAGTAATCGTACTGGATTTCCTGCGCATACGTCCTGCTGACTGTGGAAATATAGTCTGCATAGATGATGCCGCCCTTCATGAAGTTTACGGCATCGTAAAATTCCAAATCGCCATTGTTGAAATACTTCCAGTCCAGTCCCAGGACATCGCTCATGATCTCCTTCGGGAAAACACCCTGATACTTGAGGTTGTGGATCGTATAGAGCGTACGGATTTTGCGGTAGCGCTCATCGTCCATATGCTCGAGCTTCAGCAGGACGTTCACCATGCCAGCATGCCAGTCATTCGTATGGATGACATCCGGCCAGAAATCGACGATAGGCAGCAGGCTCAGCACGGCACGGCAGAAGAATGAAAACCGCTCTGCATCATCATCATAGCCATAGAAACCCTCGCGGTCGAAGTATTCCTGATTGTCCACAAAGTAATAGGTGATGCCGTCCTTTTCATACTTGTCCAGACCGATATATTTCTGACGCCAGGCCACACTCAGTTCGCCATCGTAGATATGCTCCATGGCATTGCGGATCTCAGGTGCGATCTTGCCGTATTTCGGCATGACCACACGGACCTCCACCCCTTCTTCTTTCAGTGCCTGCGGCAGCGTTCCTGCTACATCAGCCAGGCCTCCGGTCTTCGCAAATGGTACTGCTTCAGATGCAACATAAAGAACTTTCATTCCCATTTCCTCCTTAGTCATTGCCAGCAGCTTTTTTCTTTGCCGTGGTCTTCGTGGTTGTGGACTTTGTCGTTTTCTTAGCCGCAGACGTCTTCGTGGCCGCTGTCTTGCGGGTCGTCGTCTTCTTTACAGCGGGCTTCTCTGCTTCCTTCTCAGCCGCTGCCGTTTTTTTCGCAGCAGGTTTCTTGGCTGCTGTCGTTTTCGTCGCCGCCTTGGCTGTTGCCTTCTTGACCGTCGTTTTCGGCTCTGCCTTGGCCGCGGTCTTCTTCGCCGCCGTCTTCGTCTCAGCTTTCACTGCCGTCTTCTTAGCGGTCGTCTTCGCCTTGGCCGTTGTCTTTTTGGCCGGGGCCTCTGCCTCAGCCTTCGCGGCCGTTTTCTTCGCAGCTGGTTTCGCAGCAGCTTTCGCCGTTGTTTTCTTCGCTGCGGTCTTCGTCGCCGTCTTCTTCGCTGCCGTCTTCTTCACGGCCGTCTTCTTGACTTCGGCGGCTTCTGCCTTGCTGGCAGAATCACTTTCCTCATGGCCTCTGGCATCTACTTCCGCCGAAGCCTCAGGAAAAGACGTTCCTGCACCAGACTGCCCTTTGAGACGCAGATATACCGTAGCCAGCGGCGGCACCGTGATCGTGATGGACTGCTCACGGTTATGCCATGGCACATCCTGGCTGATGATCTCGCCATTGTTGAGCACACCGCTGCCACCGAAGGCCTCGTCATCCGAATTGAACACCTCGACGTAATGACCCTTCGATGGCACGCCGATGCGATAGTTCTGACGGACTTCCGGCGTGAAATTGCAGACAGCGATGATGAAGTCATTGCTGTCCTCAGCCTTGCGGACGAACGAGACGATGCTGTTCTCGTTGTCGTTGCAGTCGATCCACTGGAAACCATTCCAATCGAAATCGACCTGCCAGAAAGCTTTGTTATCGCAATAGAACTTGTTGAGAGCCTTCGAATACGCCTGCATCTTCGTATGCATATCGTACTGCTCGACCAGATGCCAGTCAAGGCTGTCATCGTAATTCCACTCGATGAACTGGCCAAACTCACCGCCCATGAACAGGAGCTTCTTGCCCGGATGAGCCATCCAGTAGCCGAAGAAGGTACGCAGTCCGGCAAATTTCTGCCAGTAGTCCCCCGGCATCTTGCTGATCAGCGAGCACTTGCCATGCACGACCTCATCATGCGACAGCGGCAGGACGAAGTTCTCGGAGAACGCATACATGAACGAGAAGGTGACCTTGTCATGATTCCACTTGCGATAGATGGGATCAAGGCTCATATACTTGAGCATGTCGTTCATCCAGCCCATGTTCCACTTGTAGTTGAAGCCCATGCCCCCCATGTAGACCGGCTTGGAGATCAGCGGCCAGGCCGTCGACTCCTCGGCAATCATGAGTGCCTGCGGATGATACTGGAAGATAGCCTCATTGAGCTTGCGCAGGAAATCCATGGCCTCGAGGTTGCCCGTATCGCCGTATTTGTTCGGCTGCCATTCGCCTTCCTTGCGCCCGTAGTTCAGGTACAGCATATTGGCGACAGCGTCGATGCGCAGGCCGTCGATATGGAACTCCTCGAACCAGAACATCGCATTGGAGATCAAGAAGCTCTGTACCTCCGTGCGGCCATAATCGAAGTTCGTCGTACCCCACTCCCAGTTCTCGGCACGCTGCTCGTTGTCCGACTCGTAGAGCGTCTGTCCATCGAAGTGGCGCAGTCCCTGCTCATCCTTGCAGAAATGGCCCGGCACCCAGTCCATGATGACGGCGATGCCATTCTGGTGGGCCTTGTCGACGAGATAGCGGAAATCATCCGGCTCGCCATAGCGGCTCGTCACAGCGAAATAGCCCGTGGCCTGGTAGCCCCAGGAGCCATCGAAGGGATGCTCACAGAGCGGCATGAACTCGATATGCGTATAGTTCATTTCCTTGGCATAGCCGATGAGCTGATCCGCAAGCTCGCGATACGAGAGATACTCGCCCTCACCATTGCGGCGCCAGGAACCTGCATGGACCTCATAAGTCAGCATGGGACGTCCATACGAGGACTCCTTGCGCTTCTTCTCCAGCCAATCGCCATCCTGCCAGTCATAGTGGCTCATATCGTAGACGCGCGATGCCGTCTCCGGTTTCTTTTCCGCATAGAACCCATACGGGTCAGCCTTCATGATGCGCGGGCCGCCCCACTGCGGTTCGATGGCATACTTGTAGACAGCGCCCTCCTGGACATTTTCGATGAACACCGACCAGATTTCCCCATCCTCAAGACGGTTCATCGTATTGACGCGGTCATCCCAAGCATTGAAATCACCGACGACACTGATGGATTTCGCATGCGGTGCCCATACGGCAAAGCGGACACCTTTTTTGCCGTTTTCCTCCACGAAATGGGCGCCCAGCATCTCATAGGCATGATAATTCGTCCCCTGATGGAACAGGTATCGGTCAAATTCACTAATATCTGAAGTCTTCAAAAATAATCCCCCTTATAGATAACCGTAGATTCCAGGCGGGACCCCCTGCCCGCCCAAAATCAGCGGCATACGTGCTTACGACATCATGACAGGCTTGACCTGCCAGATTTCATTGGCATACTCATCGATCGTGCGGTCAGATGAGAAGCAGCCAGAGTTGGCAATGTTCATCGCCGAGGATTTCAGCCAATTGTATTTGTCCTTATAGCGGCGCATGATTTCCTCATGGGCCTCAGCATAGGCATTGAAATCCTTGAGGATGAAGAACTCGTCATTGGCGTGCAGCAGATAGTCATACAGCGAATGGAAATCGCCATAGCTGCCGTCCACGAGCTGATTGACGACCAGGCGTACCTGCGGATTCGTGTTGTATTCATCCCAAGCCGAGTACGTGCCCGTCGCATAGTAGGTCAGTACTTCTTCCGCCCGGAGACCAAAGATGACGCAATGCTCATCGCCACCGACGGCCTCGCGGATCTCGACATTGGCACCATCGAGCGTTCCCAGCGTGATGGCACCATTCATCATGAACTTCATGTTGCCGGTACCCGAAGCCTCCTTGGAAGCTGTCGAGATCTGCTCACTGACGTCTGCGGCCGGATAGACGATCTCGCCGATCGATACGCCAAAGTTCTCGATGAATACGATCTTGATCTTGCCCTTGATGCTGGCATCGTTGTTGACCTTCGCCGCCACTGCATTGATGAGGCGGATGGTCTCCTTGGCGATGTAGTAGCCCGGGGCAGCCTTGCCGCCGAAGATATACGTCGTCGGCAGCATATCGTAGCTCTTGTCTGTCTTGAGCTTGTTGTACTGGTACATGATATGCAGGATATTCATAAGCTGGCGCTTATACGAATGGATGCGCTTCACCTGGATATCGAAGATCGAGTCAGGATCGACCTCGATGTGATTGTGTTCTTTGATGTATTCGGCCAGAGCCACCTTGCGCAGGCGTTTGACCTTGCCGAGCTCCGCCAAAAACGGCTTGTCATCGACATAATCGTTGAGCAGGTCGAGCTGCTCCGGATGACGGTGCCAGCGGCGGCTGCCGATGGTCGCATCGATGAGGTTCGCCAGCTCAGGATTTGCGCCCATGAGCCAGCGGCGATGCGTGATGCCGTTCGTCTTATTGTTGAACATCTTGGGGTTATACTCGCAGAAATCACGCAGCGTCGTGGTCTTGAGGATATCCGAGTGGATCTTGGCCACACCGTTCACGCTATGGCAGCCGACAATCGCCAGGCGGGCCATATGCACCATACCGTCCTCGATGATCGAGAGCGCGCGTACCTTGCCTTCATCCTGCGGATAGCGCTCGCGCACTTCCTCCAGATGGCGACGATTGATCTCGTCGATGATCATATAGACGCGCGGCAGCAGTGTGCGGAACATGTCAACCGGCCATTTCTCGAGGGCCTCCGGCATGATGGTATGGTTCGTATAAGCAATCGTGCTTCTCGTGATGACCCAAGCCTCATTCCACTCCAGTCCCTCTTCATCGACCAGGATGCGCATAAGCTCAGCCACTGCCACTGCCGGATGGGTGTCGTTGATATGGATGGCGATCTTCTGGCCGAAGTCATGGATGTCCATGCCCGTCTTCTTGTAATGGCGCACGATGCTCTGCACGCCAGCCGACGTCATGAAGTATTCCTGGATCAGGCGCATGCGACGGCCATCATAGGTGCTGTCATCCGGATAGAGATAGCGCGTGATGCTCTCGACGAACAAGCGGTACTCGTTCTTCTGCCGCATCTGTTCCTGCGTCAGCATGCCATAGTCAGAGAAGTCGCGGTTGACCTCAGCATTCCAGAGACGCAGCGTGTTCACCGTATTGTTATGATAGCCGACAATCGGTACATCATACGGTACCGCCATGACCGTCATCGGATTCTCATAGACCAGCTTGAGGCTGCCGTCTTCCATCTCTTTCATATATGCATGGCCGTTGAACTTGACATCGACAGCCTTATCCGGCTTGCGGTACTCCCAAGCGAAGCCATCGCGCAGCCAGTTATCCGGGATCTCAACCTGGTTGCCATCGATGATCTTCTGCTCGAACAGTCCGTACTGGTAACGGATGCTGCAGCCATGTCCCGGCAGGCGATGCGCTGCCATCGAGTCGATGAAGCAGGCTGCCAGTCGGCCAAGGCCGCCATTGCCCAGGCCGGCATCAGGCTCCTCTTCATACGTCTTGAGCAGGTCGAGGTCGAAATCGTCCAGGACTTCCTTGACGGCTTCCTCGATGCCCAGATTGATGAGATTTGCCTTGAGCAGACGGCCCATCAGGAACTCGATGGAGAAATAATAAACCTGTTTCTCCTCGCGCTCCCCGTAGGTACGGTTCGTCTTGATCCAGTTATCCGAGATATACTGCTTTGCCGTTGCGGCCACCGTCTGGTAGATCTCCGTCGGTGTCAGTTCATTGAGGTCGCGCCCCCACATGATATGTGCCGTATTGACGAAGCGGTTCTTCAAGCCTTCTTTGAGCTTTTCAAATTCTTTGTTCTTGGGACTCTTCTGTTTCTTTTCTCTGGCCAAATCCAAACACTCTCCTTTGGCAGTATTCTTCCTCATGGAATAGCAAACAACAACAGCCGTTGTAACCGCCACTGCCCGTTATAAGCAGTGGTGCCTCGTTACAACGGCTGACCTTGACATCAGATGACGACATTCTTCGTGACAATCAACGGATAGTTCTGTGCACCTTTAAGCCACTTCTCCTTCGTGATGACCACGTTCTTGTCGCAGATGACATTCTCGATGAGCGAGCCATCCTGAATGTCACATTTCTGCATTATGATAGAATTCTTGATCTTAACGTCCTTGCCGACCTTGACGCCGCGGAACAGGATGCTGTTCTCGACCTCGCCGCGGACGACACAGCCGTTAGCGATCAGCGAATTCTTGACCTCTGCCGTTTCCTTATACTGAACCGGCACTTCATCCTTGACCTTCGTATAGATGGAGTTCTCCCCCATGAAGAGCTCTTCCCATACTTCAGGTTCCAGGATATCCATATTTGATTTATAGTATGCTGCCGTGGAATCCACATGAGCAACGTAACCATCGTGTTCACAAGCATAGATGTTGTATTCCGAGGCACGGCGGATGATGCCATCCATCAGCAGATCCTGACCACCATGCTCATAGGTATAGCGGACCATCTCGACAAAGATACGCTTCTCCATGAGGTATACGTTCATGGAAACCTGCGAACCATCATAGACGGCTGGCTTCTCGGCAATATCCGTGACGAGCCCATTCTCTGCCGTCTCGATGACGACATTCTTGCCCGTGGTTTCTTCCGAGACCGTGTGATACACCATCGTGATATCAGCACTGGTATTCTGATGGAAGCGCAGGAGCTGGCTGAAGTCTACATTGTAGACAAAGCTGCCGCTCGTCAGCAGCACATATTTCTGCGTGCTGTGCTCGAAGAAATCCAGATTGTGATAGAAATTCTTCAGATCGCCTTTGCGGGTCGTGCTTTCCTGCTGCGGAGCTGGAAGATAGAACAAGCCATCATGGCGGCGGGCCAGATCCCAATCCTTGCCGGAACGCAGATGGTCAAGAACCGAGCGCGGCTTGTCGGGTAGCATGACTCCCACATTGGTGATGCCGGAATTGACCATGCTCGAGAGGGTGAAATCGATCAGCCGGTATCTGCCAGCAAATGGCATGGACTCCACGGCCCGTCGATCCGTCATCTCCCGAATCAGGCTATTCTCTTCCTGAAGATTGATAATCCCCATTACTGTTTTCAATTTTATTCACTCCGATCCAACTATGACTAAGGTTGCTGTGTAATCTTGTGTGTATCAGCCAGCCTGTTTGCTGCCTGCCTCCGTCAATACGGTCTCGCCCTCGGCTACTACAGTAATGGCGCCTTTCTCTCCGGCTACTTTCGCCCCCTCAGCGATCTCGCAGTTCTGCGCGACGATCGCGTAGTCGACGACAGCATTATCACGGATGACCGTCGACGGCATGATGACCGAGTTCGTGACCTTCGCGCCTTTGCCGATGCGCACGCCCGGGAAGATGACCGAGTTCTCGACCTCGCCCAAGACCATCGACCCCTCACTGATCATCGAGTTCTTGACCTTGGCATTCGGGCCTACATAATGCGGCGGCATGGACGGGTTGCAGGAGCAGATCTTCCAGTCGCCGTTGATCTCAAACGGCGGCACATCCTGCAAGAGATCCATGTTTGCCTGCCAGAGGCTCTCGATCGTCCCGACATCCTTCCAATAGCCATCAAAGGCATAGGAGTACAGACGTGCCTTGTCGGCCAGCATCTTCGGGATGATGTTCTTGCCGAAGTCATGGCTGCTCGTCTCATCCTTGGCATCGTCTTCGAGATACTTCTTGAGGAAGCTCTTATTGAAGATGTAAATGCCCATCGAAGCCAGATTGCTCTTCGGTTTCGCCGGTTTCTCCTCGAATTCTTCGATGCGTCCATCTTTATTCGTGTTCATGATACCAAAGCGCGGAGCCTCGTCCCAAGGAACCTCAATGACACCGATCGTAGCCTCGGCCTTGTTCATCTTGTGCGCCTCAAGCATCCACGAATAATCCATCGTGTAGATGTGGTCGCCAGACAGAATCAGTACATACTCCGGGTCTGCCAGATCGATGAAGTTGAGGTTCTGATAGATGGCATCAGCCGTACCGCGATACCAGTCAGCACCCTTCTCGCGTGCATACGGCGGCAGGATGAAGATGCCACCCTCTTTCTTATCCAGATCCCAGGCGCTGCCCGAAGCCAGATAGTTATGCAGTTCCAGTGGACGGTACTGCGTCAGTACGCCTACCTTATCAATGCCGGAATTCGCACAGTTGCTCAACGGAAAATCAATGATACGGTATTTGCCACCGAACGGCACAGCCGGTTTTGCGATTTTCTTCGTCAACGCCCCCAGCCGGCTACCCTGACCGCCAGCCAGAATCATTGCTAAGCATTCTGTCTTTCTCATAAAAAATCCCCCTTGGATGTGTAGAAAGCAAATTCCCCTTTTTTATGATTGCTTTCCATATATGTATCTATAAAAACAGATTTCTCTGTTTATATACATGAATATCCATTTTCAACGCAAAACCATAATTTTCCATCAAAAACGTTCTTCTTTCTCAAGCTGCCCGCGAGAGATTTCCACATCTGCTGCCCCACGGCAAACTCGCAGCCCTTGAGAAAATCAATTTATAATCTAGTAAATTCGCCAAAATTTTTCTTTTTCCTGCTTCAAAAGAAAAAAATTACCATAAATTTTATTTTTTATTTGATAAGTATAAAATATGATATTGTGTGCAAAAAAAGGACGCTTTTATGACATAAAATCATAAAAACGTCCAAACCAACGCGCCAACGAACAGCGCGATGCTGAATCCCCGCATGGCATTGCTGACTGCCTTGCCATGTTCCCCGAAAAACAACGGCGCCAGCGGCCGCATCTCATGTACCAGGAACGATACGCAGATCATGATCAGCGGGCCGTCGTCTGTCACCCACTCGTAGAGCAGGATGAAGGCGACAATGACAATGGCCAGCAGCTCGCCACGGGCATAGCCGGTTTTCTTCGGCTGCAACGCCTCATCATGGACCGCACGGCTGACAGGATTGCCAAACTCATCCGTACGGTCCTCTTCACGGACAAACCAACGGTAGCGCATGCCAGCCCTCCTCTAATCTCAATACAGTTCCGCAGTATCTTCGACCAGGCCATCGAGCATATTATACAAGCTGCGGCCCGGGCAATCCGTCGAGTTGTACTCGCGGTGTCCCTTGATGTGCTCGCGGTCGGGATTGATGCCATAGAAGCGACAGAGAGCAGCCAGCAGCTTGGCTGCAGACTTCATCTGCGCCGATGTCGGCACGGCCTCCATGAAGTTGCCGACCACATTGACGCCAATCGTGTGCCAGTTATGCTGATAGCAATGTGCCCCGAGCATATCCATCGGCCGCCCGCGCTCGATCGTGCCATCCTTGCGGATGAGGAAATGGTAGCCGATTCCCGACCAGCCATTGTTCAGATGCCACTGATGGACTTCCTCTGCCGATACGTCACGGTTGGTACCGCCGATGTGATGGAGGACAATGCCATCCGTCGTCGTGCGGTTCTCCAGCGAGCGGAACTGCAGATCCGTCTCGCGGATTGGCAGCCCCAGCTTGGCATCGCGCCTGACGCCGCTGCCATCTGCATTCCAAGCCGCCTCTGCCCGTGCCTGTGGCCAAAGCTCCTGCGTCAGGACAGCGCCAGCCCCCATGCATATGATGTTTTTCAAGAAATCCCTGCGATTCATGTATATCTACCTTACTTTTTTACAATAACAGTCCTTATTTTAATCCCCCATTCTGAAAAAAGGCGGTAAGTCCTAAAATCATGCCTGAACAGGGCGCAGCTGCCAGCTGCCATCACCAGCCAGATGAAGCTCCGTATCATGCTGGGCAAACAAAGTCGAACGATGGCCAACACTTACAATGCTCACCTGTGGCAGCTCCCGCTTGATGAGCGCATACATCTCCTGCTCTCGCGGCTCATCAAGCGCCGAGCTCGCCTCATCGAGGAAAATCCAATCGGGCTTTACGAGCAGCACCCGGGCAAAGGCCAGACGCTGCTGTTCGCCCAGTGACAAAATGCGGCTCCAATCATCAATATCATCAAGACGGCTGGCAAATTTCGCCAAGCCGACCAATTCCAGCACTTCCTGCAGCCGCTCTGGGTTACCTTCGGTCGTCAACGGATAGTAAAGCGCACGCCGCAAACTGCCCAGCGGCAGATACGGCCGCTGAGGCAGGAACAGGATGCGGCTGCCCGCCGGAAACGTAATCCCGCCCTTGCCATAGGGCCAGATGCCAGCCAGCGTCCGCAAGAGCGTACTCTTGCCGCAGCCCGAAGCCCCTGTTACCAATACGCGGCTGCCACTCGGCAGTGCCAATGTGCAGTCCTGCAGCAACACGCGCTCATCCGGCAGCTGCACATGCAAAGCCGTAAGCGAAAGTTCCTGACCTGCCTGTTCGCCACGCTGCACACCATTTTTGATGGCGCTGACTTCCTCGATATGCTCCGTAAAGCCAAGCAGTCGGCGAATCACAGCCAGCAGCTGCGCGATGGTATCGTAGGACGTGACAAAAAAAGACAGCGCATCCTGTACGCGGCCGAAAGCCGACACCGTCTGCATAAGCCCGCCCAGTGCCATACCACCCGCAAAGTACTGCGGTGCCGCCAGTACCAGCGGCACGATGATTGCCAGCTGGGCATAGCCATTGACGTAAAAATTCAATATCTTTGTCTGGCGCATGAGCTGCCAGTAATTCTTGATGACATGGGCAAAACGCTCTTTGAAGCCAATACCCTCAGACGATTCGCCGCGATAGAAAGCAACGCTCTCACTGTTCTCACGCACACGCATCATATTGAAACGGAAATCCGCCTCATACCGCTGCTGGTCGAAGTTCAAACGGATAAGCTTGCGGCCTGCAATATGCGCGCCGACAGTGCCCAGTACCGAATAGATGAGTGAAAACCAGAACATATAGCCATAGATGACAAATTCATGGCTGCCTAATGGCACCGTAAAAGCTCCTGACAGATTCCACAAGACGACGCCGAATGCCGCCAGCGTCGTAAACTGCTTGAGGAAGCCAATCAAAAGCTGCAGTGTCAAAAGCACAAACTGATTGATATCCTCACTGATTCGCTGATCGGGGTTATCGGTGTCGCTTTTCAAGACTTGCAAGCGATAATAAGATTGCTCGCGCAGCCACTTGGCCATGTAGTCATTGGTCAGCCAGGTACGCCAATTGATCTGGACCATCTGGCGCAGATAGATGGCGTAAACAGCAATAAAGATATGCAGGGAAGCCAGGCCCGTGAATTCGCCGACCAGCGGCCAAAAGCTATCTGCCTGATACTGCTGCAGGGCATTGTAGAATTCATTGAACCAGCTGTTAATGCAGACGAGCAAGTATACATCAAAAAAGTTCAGTCCAATGACAAAGGCCAATAATCCTCTGGCACGCCATTTATGCTCAGAATTCCAATAGCCGCGGAACAAGCGCCAAAAATCATACATAAATCTTCTTTTCACACCGTTCACATCCTCTTCTATAATAGGCTAAAAGGCCATTGTATTTTAGTATAGACGTTTCTCCAGTTTCCCGCAAGGCTTGATTATGATAGAATAGAAGTGGCCTTGGGCCATAACAACAGGAGGTTTGTACACGAATGATTCTATATATATTGGGCTTTACCGCCCTATTCTTGCTGTTTTTGCTCTACCGTTATCTGCCGAGCAAGAAAATTTTCTGCTACTTCTGCCTGACGCTCCTAGCCGCCGGCGGCATCGTCTACTTTCTCTGGCCGGCCAAAGAGCCTGCCCCAGCGGCCATAAGTGCTGAAGACCTGAACTACCAGCTTGAGCAGCAGCAGATATTCGCCGCCTGGTATGCTGGCTATCAGCGTGACATCAGCGAACTTGACCGCAACTGGCAATGGTACCATCAGATCCTCGAAAGCTTCAAAGAGGACTCCATCAGCATCCAGACGACTTACGTCCGGCTTAAGCAGCTCGACCAGGACAGCTTGCAGCTGCGTGACCGCATCAGCCATAATGCACCGCCAGTCACGCTCAACGACGGCTGCTACGACCTGCTGATCGAAGTCATGAAAAAGACCACCAGCTATGCCGACGCGCAGTATCGTACCATCGCGCTCACCAAGGCAGCTGCCGATCCGGCCAACCTGCGCTCCAACGATCAAACCGAACAGAGCCGCATGCTCCAATCAATCATGATCCGCGAATCGCCAGCCGGTCTCTACACAGCCAAAGAGATTGCCACCATCCGCGACTACCTCGACGTACAGGAAGATACATCTCCTGCCCAAAAGCAGTAACTGCATATGGATACAAAAATCCCCCGTAAACCAGATTGTCCATCCAGTTTACGGGGGATTTGCTATCCAATGAACCTTGCCTTATGTTTTTTATATCAATGCGCTGCCCGCGCTAAGGCCGCGCGGCGTTTTGCCCGCAGATGATACCACGCCATCGGCAGCACCAGCATCGGGATGCCGGCAAACAGGGCTTCCTGCAGCTCTGGCGTAAAAATCATGACCACCAGGCAGAAGACCTGTGCCCAGATGCCAAACAGCGTGACATACGGGAACAACGGTGTCTTGTAGCGCAGCGTGTCCACCTTGCCCTCAGCCATCAGCTGCTTGCGGAAACGATACTGGCTCCAGCAGATGGAAATCCAGGCAATCGCACCGGTAAAACCTGAAACAGCCAGCAAATAGGTGTAAATCACAGAATCCGGATTGAATGCATAGAGCAGGATAACCGCCCAGCAGGCACAGATGGAAACGAGGATGGCCCGCGATGGCATGCCATTGTCGTTGAGCTTGCCCAAAGCCTTGGGAGCCATATCAAGCTTTGCCAGCGCATGCATCGCCCGTGCCGCGCCATAGAGACCCGAATTCGAGCACGAAATGGCCGCCGTCAAGATGACAAACGCAAAGAACGCACCAAACCCCGTAAAGCCATACTGATTGACTGCTGCGGCAAATACGCTCTCTTCCAGCGTTGCCTTGTCCCAGGGCAAAATCGAAATCAGCAGCAAAATCGGAATGATATAGAGCGCAATGATGCGCCACGTCACATTGCGGACAGCAGTTGGAATGCTCTTAGCCGGGTCCTTGCATTCGCCTGCGGCCAGGCCGATGATTTCCGTTCCCTGGAAATTGACCAGGATGATGACCATCGTCAGCACGATAGCCCAGTAGCCATTCGGTGCAAAACCACCGCTGCCCAGGAGCACGCTGGTGCCGATATAGCCCTGATCGCCGATGAGGCCAAGGCAGATGAGCCCAGCCACGATACTGAAGGCCACGAGAGCAACAATCTTGATGAGTGCCAGCCACGACTCGCTCTCGCCGAACTTATCGACATGAAACAGATTGATACAGGTCACGATCAGACTGAAGAGCACCGCCCACCAAAGCTGACTGACCATCGGCAAGAAATTATTCATGATGATTCCCGCGGCGATCATCTCCGAGGGAACATACGCGACCCAGGTGATCCAATAGGCCCAGCCTACGCCGCACGCCCAGGTTGAAGAGATATGCTCCTGCGCATAATTGACGAATGACCCCGATATCGGCTTTTCGACGGCCAGCTCCGCCAGGCAGAGCATCACGCAGAGCACGATGAGACCGCCTAAAAGATACGCCAGTATCGACGCTGGCCCGGCCTTTTCGAGGACATACCCCGTACCGAGGAAGTAGCCACTGCCGATGACTCCGCCCAGCGAAATCAGCTGCAAGTGCCTGTTCTTCAACCCTCTGTTCATTTTCGATTCGTTCATGACCTTACTAACACAACCTTCCCAGTACCGCTGCCTGTTTGTGATTTGTATAGCATCTGCCATCCGCGGCACTTCATTTATTACTTCCTAAAGGATACTACAAACGCCAGGGAAATACTATAGGCTAAGAAAAGTTTTATAAAATAAATTTCCCGTTCCGCCGTCACAGATATTACGCTATAATAAAGCAAGACAATTCCTGCCAAGAGGTGAAACTATGAACGCATACCGAACCATCCAGGAGACCGATGACTCCATCGAGACGCTCTATGAGATACAGAAGTCGAAATTCATCACACATCTGCGCCATGTCGACACCGAAGAAGAAGCCCGCGCCTTCATCCAGTCGATGAAGAAGAAATACTTCGACGCACGCCATAACTGCTCGGCCTATGTGCTCGGCGAGGGCGCCGACAAGCAGAAATCCAACGACGACGGTGAGCCCGGCGGCACGGCCGGCAATCCGATACTCGAAGCCATCAAGAAAAACGAGCTCACGAATATCGTCGTCGTCGTCACGCGCTACTTCGGGGGCATCAAGCTCGGCGCAGGCGGACTGATACGCGCCTACAGCCACGCGGCCGTGCTCGGCATCGAGGCCGCCACGGTGCTCGCGATGACTCCCTTCCAGCAGCTCGATGTGGCCGTGGGCTACGACCTGCTCGCCACCGTCGAGCACTGGATGCGCCAACATGAAATCCGCAGCCTCGAAGCCGACTATGCAGATAACGTCAGCCTGCACCTGCTCATCGAGCCTGCTGCCATCGAACATGTACAGGCAGAGCTTACCGACCTCACGGCCGGGCGCGCAAGTATCACCCCCGGCGATGAGCAGCTCATCGCCATTCCCGCCTCGTAAATACCGCCAACGACAAAAGAGGTGTTGCCCGCAAAAACCTTGGGCAACACCTCTTATTTTATAACATCTTATCCTGCTGAGCTGACAGTTCCCTATCAGACGCCAAGCCATACATGGCCTGTGCCTCGGGGCTGATACTTACCGTATACGCCTCACCAAAGAAATGATCGCTCGCCACATCTTTGATTTGGTCTTCTACCTGTTTCAGCTGTCCACTCAGATCGCTGATTTTCTCCGCATTCGCATCCGCACTGATACGGTCGAGCTCAGCAATCTGTGAACGATAATTGAATTTCTGCGCTCTGAGTGTCTCCAAGCTGCCATCGTTTCCTTCCGGACTAGCGACACCTGCTTTTCCCATGAGATAGGGCGAAATCCGATCCGTGGGATTGTAGAGCACATTGGGAATCGATACGACTTCCATATACTCACCTCATTCCTACCATAACCCTATCTTTATTATACCGAAAAAAAAGGCCCGCTGAAATAGGCCTTTCTTCCTCATATCATTAAATTCAGATTATTTTTTCACCATGGTAGGTCTCACCGGCAATGTCCGGCTTGACGCCATAATCGATGGCCCACTCGCATTTATATTTGATGGCCTGCGCATGGATGCTTGCCAGCCTGTCCTGCGTGCGCACCACCTTGCCCGGCACGCCGACCACTAGCGAGTTCGGCGGGATCACATCATTCTCACGGACCAACGCTCCCGCCGCAATGATGGAGCCACGGCCAATCTTCGCTCCAGTCAACACCGTAGCATTCATGCCGATGAGCACATGATCTTCGATCTCGCAGCCATGCACGACAGCACCATGACCGATTGTCACATAGTCGCCGATGATGCACGGATGATCGTCAGCCACATGCAGGCAGGCCAGGTCCTGCACATTCGAGCACTCACCGACCGAGATATAGTTCACATCCCCGCGCGCCACGACCCCCGGCCAAAGACTTGCAAACCGCGCAACCCGCACATCGCCAGCCACGAATACCTGCGGCGCGACAAACGCTTCCTCATCAATCTGCGGGCGGATGCCCTTGAACACATTATCTTTAAGCGTATACATAGAAACACTCCTTTGACCGGTCAAAATAAAAGAGCCTCGCCATTGTCCTCAAACTGCGAAGCCCTTTTATACAAGGAACGTTGTCTTCAACTACGACCCTTGTAAATCGTAATTGAGAAAACGATTACGAGTGGGATGCAGCTCATACGTCCGCCTATCCCTGCGCATATCATAGCACCACACCAAGAAAAAAGCAAGCGCTTTCCCTATTTTTTGCTCGTCTTTTATCTTTTTCTTTCTTTTTATGCCGCTTTTAGAACAATTTACCGCGCACATTGCCGGTGAAAAGCTCAATCTCATGGATGAATTCCTTCCACTGCTCAGGCATCTCCTTGCCTCGCAGCGTGTAACTGCCGCTGTCCTCTGTGCCATCGTGCCAGATGAGCTTCCATTCCACCTGCGGCAGATAGTCATCGGCGATCGTATCCGACTGCGCGCTGAACCGCGCCGCCTGCGCTGCAATGCGCTCCAGCAGCAGCGGCACATTGCGCACCGAGTCGAACGCATGGCGCTCCGTGCCCAGCCCCTGCTTATGGCGCGTGAATACCACGATATGCTTGCCACGATTGATGATCAGCTTCTCCACCAGCTGGATCTGCTTCTGCTTCGGCAGATAGATGCTGCCACCGCTGTTCTCGATTGTATCATGCAGGATAAGCGACACCTGCTCCAGCTGGCGCACCTTGTGGATCTCGACCCCGGGCAGCCGGTTCATGAGATCGACAAACGCAGCCCAGCTGCCAGGATATGCCTGATCGCCCACGATGCGACGCATGCCGATCTTCGAATCCTTGAACGCCAGCCGCCACAGATGATGCTGCTCCGGCGGCGTCTCCGGCTGGTAGCTCGCCCGCCAGGACTCCAGATGCAGCTTCTCCAGATGGCGCAGCCAGCGGCGGCCACCCTCCAGCACCTGCATCTTCGCCGTATCGCCTTCCTCACCATGCGTGACACGGTAATACAATTGACGCTCCTTCACGAGCAGTTCCACTTTCAGCGGATATTCTTCCATCTCAAAAGTCAGTTTTTCCAGCAATCCTACCTTTGCCTCCCATCATCCCCAAGTTTCGTCCTCTACTACCATCATACGCATAGGAACTGTTTCCGTCAAGGAATATCCTCTACATAAACCTCTTCCGTCAGCCTGCAGCTGACACCTTCCCCAAAGGGGAAGGCGATACCACAAGAAGTCCACGCTCTCTGCCAGCGTGGACTTCTTGCCCTGGTATAGAAATGTACTTATTTTTTCAGGCTCTCGCCATTGCTGGCTATGACATCTTTGTACCACCAGAAGGATTTCTTGCGGTAGCGCGCCAGCGTGCCTGAACCGTCGTCATGGCGATCGACGTAGATGAAACCATAGCGTTTGGCCAGCTGTGCTGTCGATGCACTGACAAGGTCAATGCATCCCCAGGTCGTATAGCCCATGACTGGCACGCCATCTTCGATGGCTTCGCCGACCTGCACGAGATGGTCATTCAAATACGCGATGCGGTAATCGTCGTTGACCGTCTTGCCCCCCTTGCCATCATCAACGAGCTCGTCTTTCGCCCCGAGCCCATTCTCGACAATGAACAACGGTTTCTGCCAACGGTTATAGAATCGGTTGAGCACAAAGCGGAGCCCCTGCGGGTCAATCTGCCAGCCCCATTCGGATTCCTGCAGATAGGGATTCTTTACACCACCGATGAGATTCCCTTCGCCCTTGGTCTTGGATTTATCCGCCGTTTCACAAATGCTGACATAGTAGCTGAATGAAACAAAATCTACTGTATGTTCTTTCAGCAAGGCCAGTTCTTCGGGCGTGGTCTTTATCGTAATGCCATTTTCCCGGAAATAACGCTTCATATAGCCGGGATAAACACCGCGGACATGCATATCGCCAAAGAAATCATTGAGATTATTGGCCTGCATGGCAGCAATCACATCATCCGGCTTTGGCGTCAAGGGATAAGTCGGCATAGACAGGACCATGCAGCCAATCTGCGCCTGCGGATCGATCTCATGCCCAATCTTCGTAGCCAGTGCCGAAGCCACGAGCTCATGATGGCATGCCTGATAAAGGTCGGACTTGCTGAGCTCTGCCAACGGCGTCATAATGCCGCCACTCATGAGCGGCGCATGGAGCACGGAGTTGATTTCGTTGAAGGTCAGCCAGTATTTCACCTTATCTTTATACCGCGCGAATATCGTGCGTACATAGCGCTCATAGAAGCCTATGAGATCGTGGCTTATCCAGCCATTGTATTCCTTTGCCAGATGCAGCGGCGTCTCATAATGGGAAATCGTCACGAGAGGTTCGATGCCATATTTATGGCACTCGTCAAACAGGTCATCGTAGAATTGCAGGCCCTTTTCGTTGGGCTCTGCATCATCGCCATGCGGATAGATGCGGCTCCAGGCAATCGAGGTGCGGAACACCTTGAACCCCATCTCGGCAAAGAGCTTCACATCCTCCTTGTAGCGATGATAGAAGTCGATGCCGACAAGTTTCATATTGTCGGCGGTCGGCTCGGCCGTCGGCGCCCCCTTGATGCCGCGCGGCATGATATCCTGGATATCGATGCCCTTGCCATCTTCGTTGTACGCACCTTCGCACTGATTGGCAGCTACCGCGCCGCCCCATAAAAAATCCTTAGGAAAAGCCATTGTGCAAAACTCCTTTATGCGATTACCGTCAGAAGATTTTCTTCTTCTTTGATTTCCTGCCCCGTGACCGTGACGATATCCATATACTGATCCGTATTCGTGACGAGCACCGGCGTCGTGACATCATAACCCGCCGCCCGGATAGCTGCTGCATCGAACTCGATAAGCGTCTGCCCAGCCTTCACATGCTCACCCTGCTTGACCTTAGCCGTGAAATGCTGGCCCTCCAGCTTTACCGTATCCATGCCGATATGGATGAGCAGCTCCGTGCCCTTGTCGGTGATCAGACCGATCGCATGAGCCGTCGGGAACAGCGTCATGACCGTGCAGTCGGCCGGAGCGACCACGCGGCCATCCGACGGGTCGATGGCGATGCCCTTGCCGAGGACGCCCGTGGCGAACGCCTCGTCAGCCACATCTTCCAAAGCAACCAGCAAACCAGCCAGCGGTGCCTTGATGACCTCACGCTCCGCCGTCCGGCCGTCTTTTTCCTCGATGACCGTCAGCTTTTCCGCTGCCGCAGCCGGCTTGGCATCCTTATAGAGGACTGCCGTGACGATAAGGCCAAAGGCAAACGAGACAGCCGAGGCGATCATGCCGCCATACATACCGGAAAGATCTCCCGTCTGCGTGTCGATGAAGGTCGGATAGCCAAAGATGCCAAGACCGCCGAACATGAACAACTTGACGGACAGCAGGGCCATCAGCGCACCGCCGATAGCACCACCGATGCAGGAAATGATGAAGTATTTCTTACGGGGCAGCGTGACGCCATAGATGCATGGCTCCGTAACACCGAAGATGCCCGAGATGAAGGCCGGCAGGGAAAGACTTTTTAATTTTGCATCCTTTGTACGCAGGAAAATGCCGAGGACAACACCAATCTGCGCAAACGAACAGCCAAAATACGTAACGACAAGCGGATCGAAGCCATATACCGTGATGTTGTTGATCATGATGGGGATAAGGCCCCAATGCAGGCCGAACATGACGAAGACCTGCCAGAAAGCACCGATGAACAGTCCCGCAATGGCTGGGCTGACGTTGTAGATAGCCATAGCTGCGGCGCCGACGATCTGGCCAGCCCAGGTTGCCACCGGGCCAATGACCATGAAGGTCAGCGGCACCACAATCAGTATGGTGAAGAACGGCGTCAAGAAGCTCTTGAGCATGGTGGACATGACCTTCGCCACTGCCTTTTCCACCTTGGCACCGAACCATACGGCCACGATGATGGGAATGACGCTGGAAGCGTAATTCATCAGGATCACAGGCAGGCCCAGCAGTTCCATATGAATGGCCGACTGGAAAATCGTGCCGTCAAAGAGGGTGTACAGCGTTTCCCCCTTCATGATGGCAGAAACCGTGGGATAAACCAATGCCGCGCCGATAGCCATACCCGTGAATTCGTTCATCTTGAACTTCCGGGCTGCCGTAAGGCCAAGGAAAATCGGCAGGAAATAGAAGAACATATCCCCTAGGATATTGAGCATCTGAGCCATGCCGCTCTTGGCGTCCACCAGCCCCACGGCCATAAAGAGCGCCGTGAAGCCCTTGATCATGCCGGTTGCCACCAGCACGCTGAGTACCGGCTGGAACACGCCGGAAATCAAATCAATGAACCGGTCCAGGGGGCTGAGGTTCTTATCCTCTTCTTCCTCACCGCCCTTAGGAGCGTTGCCGGCGATTCCCGACACTTCCAGCACCGTATCATAGACATCGGCCACTTCATTGCCGATGACCACCTGATACTGCCCGCCGCTCTGGATGACGGTCACGACACCTTCGCGAGCCTTCAGATACTCCGTATCTGCCTTGCTCTCGTCCTTGAGCTTGAACCGCAGCCGCGTGATGCAGTGGGCCAAGCTGATGACATTTGTCTCGCCACCCACGTGACGGACAATGTCTTTTGCTAGTTCTTCATACTTCTTCATCATGAATCCCTCCAAAATTAAACAACTTTGAAGGTTTGGCCAACCTAATGTAACCATCCTAAACATAAAAAAAAAGCGTGGATCAACCGTGAGAACAGAAAAAGCCCTCAAGGTTTGGCCGCTCGCGCGTAACCATCCCGCTTAACTCGATTACAATAATAACAAATCAGCGAAGAAATGTCAATAAAATCCTCACCGTTTTCTTTAGCGATACGATAAATCCATGTGGAAAAAGAGAGGCTATGAAATAACCTCCCTCTTTTTTCCTGCCTTTATTTACGCTTCTGCGCGGCCATCCACTGGAAGAGTTTTACAGTCTTGCCTCCAATGGTATCCTCGCATTCATCGTTATAGACGTAGATCCAGGACCAGTGGCCCATGTACTCATACGGAGTGCCATCGGCTTTCTTATACTTGCCGCTGGTGTCCACCACCTTGTCAAAGAAGCTGAAATGCACATCGGCACCAGCCTTTTTGAGCCGTGCTACCGTCGGTACTGCATAGTCCTTGGGCGGCAGCACCGTATCGGTCTTGGCCGCCGTGAACCATATCGGCGTCTTGGCGATATTCTTGAGATCCTTATCGGAAATCAGGCTGTCCTTGAGCCCTTCGCAGGTCGGGAAGGCCGCAGCAAAAAACCCTGGATTGTCGCGCACGAGCAGCATGGTCATATAACCGCCGTTGGAATCCCCGCCGACGTAAATGCGGTTCTCGTCCACATGGGGATGCTTGGCCACATAGGCCTTGATGCATTCCATCAGCGACTCGGAATAGATGGATGTGCCATCGGCAAAGCCCTTATAGCCATGCATCCAATAGGTTCTGGCCTGCGGAGCCAGCACATAGGCACCGCCAAAGTATTTCTGGATGGATGCATCGGCAAACTGGGTAGCCTTATTGCCCATAATGGGCAGGGACGGGGAATTCCCCCCTTCTCCCATGCCATGGAGCCAGATAATCAAGGGCTTTTTCTCGTCCTTATTCTTCAGCTCCGGCTCATAGCTGGCATAGGGGAAGGAGTTGCGCACCACCAGTTCATGGTTGTAGTGGAACTTATCAGCCTGCGGACGGATATCCCCCTGATTGTTGTCCACCACCAGCTTTCTGCCATCGGTGATGGTATAGTGGGGCTTCACCCAGTTGTTCAACATGGTATGCAGATCGAAGTTCAGCGCAGCCCCCAGCGTGTCCGTGGGGCTTACGGCCATTTCCAAGGTCACATATCCGCCACTTTCCACGGGATTGCCCTTAGCATCCGATACATAGGCCTTCGTTACCTGACGGTCACCCTCCAGATCTTTGTCCGAAGTCGATTCCGCCCCTAAAGAAATCGTCGCCCCCTGCTTTTCCCGCATGGCTTCGGCAGGAGTGATGGCCCCTTCGGCCAATTCCCGGCGCACATGTACCTTGAAGGTTCCCGTATTCACTTCGCTAGCCTTGACCGTGCGGCCCAGATCCACGATGACCTTGGACACGGACGGTCCCCAGTCAAAGGTTTCCGTCACGGTCTTATAGGACGGCTGCTGCGCCGGCACGGCCGCCAATGAAGCAGGCGTCCCCAACGCGAATACACCGGCGGCCATGACACCGCAAAGACTCAAACGTATCATCTGCTGAAGCTGTTTCCTAGTCATATCTTTCTCCCCCTCATAAAACCATTGCTCAACGTTTCAAAACCGGCACATCGTATTTAGCCGTGCGGCCATCCTTGATGACGCCCTTCCAGTTGAGGCCATAGGCGAAGTCATAGCTGTGGCCCTCGCTGTCCTTATAGCACTCCATATCGCGCGGGACATCCTCGCACTGCCCCTCGACCGTCACCATATCCTTCGGCTGCTGCATCGGCAGCAGGCCCTGCGGCTCAGCCTTGCCCGTCACGATGTCGAAATACGCAGCATCGCTTACACCATAACCGACAACGATTGCATCAGACAGCGGCTCTATCTCACTGAAAATCATGGGCTTCAACGCATGAACCATCGTGATGACCGGCATTTTCTTGCCAGATTTTTCCGCACATTCGCGGCCGTATTTGACGCTGTCAAGGTCTGTCGCATTCGTGATGCGGGCTGTGCGGCCAAAGTAGCTGCGGTTCTCCCCCTCATCGTGGGCGATGGACTGGCGGCGGACAGCAGCCGAATCAGCCGTATACTTGCCATACTGCAGCGACAGCGGGATAAAATTGCCCTGTTCATCGCAGCCTAATCCATCAAACTGGTTGCCCGCATTCGTCGGATTGTCGATGACTGCCAGCACCATATCGGCTTTCGCGGCCTCAGCCGGTGCCAGCCGCTTGATATCCGTGACAGCAGCCATCGGCCTGCCATCGCGGTCAACAGCTGTGAGCTCTCCCACCGTATCGGTAACAACATGGAAATACTCTTCTGCCGTCTTTAAATCCACAGGCAGGCTCCACTTAGCCGGTGTATACGTATGGAAGGTCTTGTTCTCCGCAGCCGGGCGGTAAATCATCGGAATGTAGACCGTCGGCTTGGCAGTCCCGGCCACTGCCTTATGGATTACACGGTCCTTGTTCTTGAGCATGACGATGGACTTTAATTGTGCAGCATAGCCCTTCGCCTTGTCCTGCGGATTACCGACCTCACGCACGGTCCTTGCCACATCAAGGTACGGATTCTCGAACAGGCCTATCTGGAAGATATTGCGCAGCAGACGCACTGCCGACTGCTGAAAGCGCGCGTCCATGAAAGCCTTGCCGTGTTCCTTGACGCCCATTGCATAGGCAGCAAGCACCGGCTGCTTGTCATTGTTGCCGCCGAACTGGTCGACACCAGCCATCAAAGCCTTATAGTGACGCACGACCTCATTATCGTGCTCAACACCCCAGGCCGTCGAAATGCCCTTGCCCACTTCCTTCGGGATATCATGCGTGACACACCAGTCCGTGCAGATGACGCCATCGTAATGGTACTTATCGCGCAGCAGGCCGATCTTGAACTTGCTGAAGGCACTGCCGACTTTCTCGCCCAGTGAGCCATCATCGCTCCAGGCGATCGAATACGAGCTCATGACCGCACTCGGCATCTTCGTCTTGCCCGCGAGTCTGAGGCCGCCTTCCACGAAGGGAATCAGCTGTGCGTTGAACTGCCCGCCTGGATAGACCGCGTACTTGCCGTACTTCGAATGCGCCTCACGGCCTCCTTCGCCAACACCGTCACCTGGCCAATGCTTCATCATCGCATTGACGCTGTACTTGCCCCAGCCCATGTCCTTGCCATTCACGATAGTCGACTGCACGCCGTCCATCATCGCCTGGGCCATGTCGCGGGACAGGGCCGGATCTTCGCCGAAGGTGCCATAGTAACGCGTCCAGCGCGGGTCGGTCGCCAAATCGATTTGCGGCGAAAGCCCCGTGCCGATGCCGAGCAGGCGGTATTCCTTCGAGGAAATCTCGCCAAACTCCTTGGCAATCGACGGGTCAAAGGTCGCCGCGATGCCAAGATTGCTGGGCCAGCGCGATACGCCCCCCGTCACATCCTTGAGATACACACCGTTGCCGCGGGCATCGCTGCGCGGATCTGAGCTCGTGTTGGCGGGGATGGCAAAGGGCAAGCTTTCCGCATAGGCCTGCATGGCGTTATTCCACTTGGCCGTAACCTCATTGCTGGCCGTGCTGTCAGCATTGAGCACCGTACGCACATGGTCGTCCCGCAGCATCTTCCGCTGTTCGTCGTTGAGCTCTGGTTTGAGATTGCGCTGATGCATGCTGTAAAGCATCAGGCCGGCAATATCCTCCGTGCTGAGCTGGCGCGCCAAATCCTCCGCCCGCTCCTGGGGCGTCAGCCGCCAGTCCTCATAGCGGTCCAGCTTGCCATTGCGGTTCATGTCCTTGAAAGCCTTGCCATCGACAGTCAGTATCTTTACGCCAGAATCCGGCATAAAGCCCAGCTCAGCACCATCCTTGTTCTGGATCAGCGCATAGCCATCGGCCGTCTTGGTCTCTGTATACTCCACTGCCGAAGCTGCCTGCACCTGTGTACCAGCCATCGCCAGCATCAGGGCCACGGCCAAAGCTGCATTGCGTTTCTTATTCATGATTGGATTCCCCCTATCCCCTTAGAAGAACAACTGCGCCTGGAAGCGATAAAGATCCGAGCGTTTATCCGTATCGATTTCACGGCCCCAGGTGTAGAATGTGTCGAGCATGATGTTCTTGGCCGGCACGTAATTCACACCGAGGCGGATGAATTTCTCGTTGAGCCCGCACCAATCCGTGACCGTCGGCCAGGAAAGCGCTGGCTCATAGCGATAGGTTGCCGTGATGCCATAGGAGCCCGGCTTACTAAGATCTGCACCCTTGTACTGGACCTGCAGCCAGCGGCCCGGCTGTTTCGTTTTGGTACCCTCATCCGGATTGCTGCTGTCCCGTTTGGCATTGCTGTTGATAAGGCCAGCGCATACCTGCCAGTTCTTGTCGAAGACATGATGTCCATGGACGAAGTAGTAGAGGACACGGCCCTGATCCGGATCTTGATAACGGCTGGCCATAGCCGAACTCGAGGAGAGACCGAAGTTGATGTCGTTCTTGTCATCAAACGGATAGAAGAAACGCAGGCTCGTGACCTGTTCATCCTCGCGATTGCCGCCCATTGCATAGTCCCAAAGATCCATCTTGCCCGTCGTGAAGAAGGTCTTGAATTTCTTCTTGCCCTGGACGAGCTGGATGCCGGCGAAGTCGCAATCGATGTCCATGCCCCAGCCATAGATGTTCCACTCGTTCCATTTGCCGACCTTGACGTCAAGGCCCAGCTTCGGGAAGCGGCCCGTGACATACGGATCGATCGTGACGCCTGCATGGTCCTCATCGGGCGATATGCTCTTGCTGTCCTTGTTCAGCGCGCTGAAAGTGCCACGATAGCCCACATCCGCATGCGCCTGCCAATCCTCATTGATCTTATAGGTCGAGTTGACCGCAATATGGACCATATTGGCCCGCGTCGAGCGTGCCGTACCGCCCGCTCCATTGTCCTTCAGGTAATGGTCATTGCGCAGGCGCGCATAGCCGCTGATGGAAAGCTTGTCTGCCAGTGCTGCCGCTTTCTTGAGTCCTTCCCTCTCCTCCGGCGTGAACGACGCTTCACCCTTTCCGCTCGTTTCGCTCATGTCCATGGCATCGAGCTTGGCCAGCATACGGGCCTTCTTGATGTCATAGTAATACGCCTCATTGAGCTTCTTGAGCTCGGCCTGCTGGGCCTCGGTCATCGCCGCCTGATTCTGCATGGCGGCATCGACGATCATGGCCATCTCCATACGGCTCATGATGCGGCCCTCAGGAATCGCCAGCGTATAGTCCGGCACAACGCCGGCAGCAATCAAATCATTGACCGCGCCATAGGACCAGTCATTTACCGGCACTTCTGCCAGAAAACCATTGGCAGCGGCCTCGCCAGTCACACCATTGCCCAGTGCCAGCGCTGCCGCGACGACAGCTGCCCCAAACGTTCTCCTGCTTTGCTTCGTCCAATTTTTCATCTGTCTTCCTCCAAAATTTGAATTTCATGATACTCACTACATTAAATCTTGAAGGTTTGGCCAACTTAATGTCACCATCCAGCGGGGATTACCTGCTGCTTCCGTGTCACCTCTCTCTGCGCTTAAGCCTTGCCTGCGCTCTCCCCTAAAAGTTCCGGCTCAGCCCTTGCCTTTATTTATATAGGACAGGATTACTCCTGGCTTTTGCGGATAATCTTAGCGATATGGATCATCAGATAGAACTGCTCATCGCCGCTTACCGCATAGCGGTACTTGCGCGCCAGGAAGGCTGCAATCTTCTCGACACATTCATGGGCGCGCTGGTATTTCTTCTGTACCATCGCTTCCATCTCTTCGTCCACGTCGTCCTGCGGCGGATTCACTCCACTGAACATCCGCTGCGCAAAGAATTTCAGATGTGTGACAAAGCGGTAATAGGGCAGGGAATCCTTGTCTAACTCGATGCCGCAGGTCCGCCGCACGATGTTGGATATCTCCTCGATGAGGTGGAGGATCTTGTCGGCCATCGGCTGCTTGAGATCCAGCTGCGCGTCGATGAGATGCATGGCGATGAAGCCAGCCTCATCCTCGGGCATATCGACGTCAAACTGCGCATCGATCATCATCACGGCTTTCTCCGCCAGGGCAAATTCCTGCGGATAGAAGCGCCGTGTCTCCCAAATATACCACGCCCCATAGCCACAACTTCGCAGCCATCCTCATCGCTAGTCACGATCACGTTATTGTTCAATATCTTTTTTATCAGCACGTCAAATTCCCCCAAGAGCCCTACGCCAGACAAAACAAAAAGGCAAAACAGTATAGCAATCCCCATTGCTAGATCTGTCTTGCCTTATCCATACCTATCATACTGAATCCCTCCAAAAATAGCACACGTATTTTCGAAGGTTTGGCCAACTTAATGTCACCATCCATACCACGGTCAAAAAATACAAAGTAATTCCAAACTAGAACCAAGTATATCACAGTCCACCAGCCTTGTCAAAATTTATTCTATAATGATTCTCAAGCCTTCTGCTCAACGGAACCGGTTGGGCCGCGGATGGAACAGATGCCAGCCGTAATACAGGGCACTGAACCGCAGGCCGACCACAATCACAAAACAGAGCCAGGCCATGCCTGGCAGGCCGATATACGGATAGAGCAGGCATGAGATCAGCGCGCCCACCAGTGAGGCCGTCGCATAGATGTCCTTATAGAGCACCACCGGCATACGCTGGGCCATGATGTCGCGCAGGATGCCGCCGCCCACGGCCGTGATGACGCCGAGCAGCACCGGCAGCAGATACGGATTGCCATTTTCGTGGGACAGCCCCGTGAGCATGCCCGTGATCGTGAAGGACGCCAGCCCGATCGTATCGCAGATATTGTAGAGCCATATGATATGGCGCTTGCCGCGATGCGAAACCCAGCCGGCTGAATACAGCCAGCTGACAAGCGCCGCAGTCAACATCGCGAGGACAAAATCCGTGATATTGCAAAGCGTCACCGGCGGCGTGATGCCCGCCAGCACATCGCGCACCATGCCGCCGCCCACAGCGGTCAGCAGGGCCAGCACGATCACGCCGAACACATCCATGCGCTTCTCGATAGCCACCATTGCTCCCGATACAGCAAACGCAATAGTGCCCATGATATCAAAAATCTCCCAAGTCAAACTCTCCAAAATCCTGCCATCCTCTCGCTTTTATCTCCCCACTATCGTACCGCAGCGGCTCCGCCGCCGTCAATACAGCCGGCAACTCTGCTGGTAAAAAACCGAAATATTCCTTGCGCTCTGCTGCTTTCGCAGCAGGATTTCATCCCTTTTTAACGAATACGTAAATATGCTTGTTAGGAAACGATCACTAGACAAATTGAAAGAGGGATACGTATGGGATTAAAACAAAAATTCATGATACTATCTGGTATCATGGGCCTGCTGATGGCAGCCGTCTCAATCATCGGTTACTTCATGGCCAGCAGCGATCTGCAAAAAAGCGTCGACAGTGAGCTGCGGGCCACCGTTTCGCGTGAAGCCATGACACTTGACGGCTGGCTGCGCGAAAAACGTGCCTTCGGCGAAGCCACGACCAACTACATGACCAGCCTCAACGGCAATTACGATGTCATGCACAACAAGGAAACGCTGGGCACGACGATTTCCGATAAGGAAATCCTCGAAATGACCGGTGGTACCGAAGACGGCTGGTGGATGGGCTTCTACACCGGCGACAAGACCGGCAAGCGCGACCCGCGCGAACGCCCCTGGTATAAAGAAGCAAAAGCGCAGGACAAAGTGTTATTCACGGATGCCTATATCGCGGCCAGCACCGGCAAGCTGGTCGTATCCGTAGCCGCACCTGTCAAGGCTGATGGCAAATTCATCGGCGCTACCTGCGTCGATATCGCACTGGATGCCCTGGCAGAGCAAGCCAACAAGATGAAATACCACGGCGAAGGCGCAGGTATCATCATGGAAAAAAGCGGCAACATCCTCGCCACCTCCGGTGCTGGCGAGCAAATGAAGAGCTTCAAAGATATCGACGGTCTTGGCAGCCATTTCGACGAAATGGTCAAGAACGGCGAGGGGTATTTCGAAGCGACGATTAATGGCGAGTCAAAAGTCTTTGCCTACCAGACCGTGCCCTCCACCGGTTGGATCATGGGCATTTCGGTGCCGACTTCCTTCGTCTTTGCCTCGCTTAGCCACCTGCGGCTGGTATTTGGCATCCTTACCATCATCGGTTTGCTGCTGGTCTCTCTGATCTGCCGCAGCTTCGCCCTGCGCATCACCGAGCCTGTGAGCAAGCTCGAATCTCATGCCTCGCAGATGGCCGAAGGCAATCTGGCCATCGATTCCCTGCCGGTAGAGTCGTCCGACGAAATCGGCTCGCTGACAAAGGCCTTCAACACCATGAGCACCAATCTGCGCAAGCTCATCGCTCAGATGGCAACAACAAGCGAGCAGGTCGCAGCTTCGTCGGAGGAGCTCACAGCCAACGCGCAGCAATCGGCTGACGCCTCCGTGCATGTAGCGGAAACCGTCGGCGAAGTTTCCATCAGTATGGAAAAGCAGCTTAGCGATATCGACGGTGCCAAGAAGAACGTCGATGAGGTCTATGCCGATGTGTCGGCCATGGCCGACAAGGCCCGCACAGTCACCGAAACCTCGACCCAGACGGCCGAAGCCGCCCAGAAGGGTTCCCAGCTCATGGAAAACGCCGTGAAGCGCATGGGCAACATCGAGCAGAGCGTCATGGCCTCGGCAGAAGTCGTCCAGAAACTCGGCGAGAACAGCAACCAGATTGGCCAGATTGTCGAGGCCATCTCCTCGATTGCCGAGCAGACCAACCTGCTGTCGCTCAACGCCGCCATCGAGGCTGCACGCGCAGGCGAGCATGGCCGCGGCTTTGCCGTCGTCGCAGAAGAGGTACGCAAGCTGGCTTCCGAGTCGCAGGAATCAGCAGAGCAGATCAAGGCACGCATCGCCTCCATCCAGAATGATACCTACGAAGCTGTCAAAGCCATGCAGAACGGCAAGGACGAAGTCCAGTCCGGCACGATGGCCATCCGCGAAGTCGGCGAGCAGTTCGAGGGTATCCTCACGATGGTCAACGGCATCAAGACCCAGATGGATGAGATCAACCGCTCGGTAGAAACCGTTGCCCAGGGCACCGGCAACATCGTCAACGCTGTCGACTCCATCGACACCATCAGCCGCAAGACCTCGGAGAATACCCAGACCATATCGGCAGCCACCGAAGAGCAATCCGCCTCGAACGAAGAGATTGCCGCTGCCTCCCAGGCCCTGGCTCATATGGCTACTGACATGCAGACAGCCATCGGCAGATTCAAGATCTGATATGGCCTTCCATCAATGACAGAAA